>CANHKH010000019.1 GCA_947460165.1 Comamonadaceae bacterium | reverse complement strand
GCCGAAAGAGGCCTGCTCAAGTCGGCAAGGGGTAGTCCTTCTCGTTGGCCACCTTGCCCGGCTTGCTGGAGAAGTCCATGCGCGGCGGCGCGAAGATGTCCAGCAGCCAGGCGCCGCCGTCGTTGGTGTTGCGACTGGTGTGGATCACCTTGGGCGGGACCACGGTCAGCGAGGGGCTGTCCACGCCGATGGCTTCGTCCTCGCGCCACTCGGTCATGTTCGGCGTCCAGGGATAGCGCATGTGATGCACCCAAGAGCCCTGGATCGCCAGAGAGCCTTGCTCGAAGTCGGTGTGCGAATGCGGGCTGAGTTTCTTCACGTCCCTGGCCACCATGCGCGGCGTCATCACATTGAGCATCAGCTTGGTGCTGCGGAAAATGCGCATGTTGCTGTCGGCCTGCGTGTATTGAGCCAGCGGGTAGTTCCTGAGCCGAAAGCCGTCGGTCGGCGTGGGCCAGGGCACCAGGGGGGCGACCTCGGGCATGGGCGCCGCGTAATCGGCAGCGTTATCGGCCAGGGCCAGAAGGTCGGCGTTGGCGTTGGAGAACACGCAGACCACCTGTCCTGCGGCCTGGACGACGATCTCGCTGTTCCCGGGGGGAACAATGGTCACCGATTCCTGTGCGGCCTCAATGTGCTGCTCGGCGCAGCGTATGCGTGCGCCGGCGTGGGGCAGGAAGACAAAGTACTCGTCGGGCTGGGCCTGCCGCTCGATGCGGCCGCCGGCCTGCACCTCGCTGACGGTCACGACAAAGTTCGCACCCCGGGCAACCCAGGTGCGAACGCCCTCGGTCTCAATCTGCGGCGGGCGACTGTGGTGGCGGACGACGGAGGCGGGGCGCAGTGCGGAGTTGCTCATGCCTTGGCTTTCAGTTGGGTCACAGTCGAAGGGCGGGCGATGGCGCTGGCGGCCTGGCGAAGCAGCGTCTGGTCGGAAGCGTGGATGAACCAGCGCACGCCCATGGCCAGGTATTTGTTTCGCTCTTCGGAACTGCCCACAGCCATGCCCACGACCTTGCCGGCCGCCAGGCCCGCGTGCACCACCTGTTCGGTGGCTGCGAGGACCTCGGGCGCCTGGGCGCTGTCCAGGCCCATGGACAATGCCAGGTCCGCACGGCCCACAAAAATTCCGGCCACGCCGTCCACGGCGGCAATGGCCGCCGCATTTTTGACGGCAGTCAGGCTTTCGATCTGCGCCACCAGCAGCTTGAGGTCTCCTTGTCGGATGGCCTCCTTCATGCCCAGCCGACCGTAGCCCGCCGCTCGGGGAGAGCTCGAATAGCCGCGCTGCCCGCCCACATAGCGGCAATGCGCCACCACTTCGCGTGCCTGCTCCGGCGTGTCCACATGTGGCACCAGCACGCCGGCGGCGCCCATGTCCAGCACCGACAGCAGCCCGGCCGCCGTGCTCTCGAGCACGCGTACAAAAAGAGGCAGGCCCACGCTCTTGCCTGCCATCAGGGCCAGGTCCAGGGTGCCGCGGTCAAAGGGGGCGTGTTCGGCGTCCAATACCGCGAAATCCAGGCCCGAGCCGCCCAGGATTTCCACGCACTGCGGCGAGGTGGTCTTGATGAAGGTGCCCACCTGCCAGTGTTCACCCTGGGGAAGTTGGTAACTCATTGGGCATTCTCCCCAGGCTCGCCGGGTGGGCGCTGCAGCGCTGGGCGGTGAAAGATCTCGCCCAGGCCGGCGTACAAGGGGCCGCCTAAGCGGGCGATGGGTCGCAGCTGCACACTGTCAACATTGCGGCCGTCGTAGACGGATGGGGACAGGTGGAAGGTGAGCACCGCACCGATGTACAAGGTGTTGAGCCCGCGGCCCAGGGCCACGAACTGGTCCAACTGGCATTCCATATGGATGGGGGAGGCGGCAATGCGAGGGACCGGCGTGCTCAGTCCGGGCAGCAGTTCAATGCCCAGGGCGTCGGGTTCGCTCACCTCGGGGGGATAGTCGGCGCCGCACTGATGCATGGTTTCCATGGATGCCTCAGTGGCCACGTTGACGCAGAAAAACCCCGTGTCCCGGATGTTGCGCGCCGTGTCCTTGAGCTCGCCCCGTCGCGTGCCGATGTTGATGGCCACCATGGGCGGGCTGTGTGCCACATAGTTGTAGGAGCTGAAGGGCGCGGCATTGACCCGGCCTTGCGCATCCACGGTGGTGATCCAGGCCACAGGACGAGGCACCACGATGCCGCAAATGAGCCGGTAGGCCGTGGCGGTGTCCAGGTCGCCGGCCGTGATGCTGGTGTACCCGCTCACGCCAGGCCTTTGTGGCCGCCTTTGACAAAGACCCGCCGGCCCGTGTCATGAAAGACCAAGGCTTGCTCATGGGCCGTGAGCAGGTGGGATGCCTCGATCATGCGCTGCACCATGTCCGCATAGGTGCCCGAGGAGGTGCCTATGTCCGAGCCCCACATCAGGTGATCGGCGCCGAACAGGTCGGCGGCACGCCGGAGCACTTTGTCGGCGGGAATGCCCATTTCTCGGCAGGTGTCCAGGTTGATCGAGGTGAATTTGAAGAAGATGCGTTCGTGCCCGGCGAGCTTTTCATAGCGCTCATCCAGGCCGAAGTGCTCGCCCTCGTCCATCTCTGGCTCGAGCAGGTGATCCAGCACGATGCGCACATCTGGGTAGCGCGCAGCCATCTCCAGAATGGCTGGAATCGAGGGCCCGCCACCGCCCTGGGCCAGCACCTCCAGGTCCATCACGATGCCCGCTTCATTGACCACCTCCCAGGCTTTGTGGGCCTGCTCGGAATTGAGCCAGGGCATGCTGCCATCGGGCTTGCGGCCGCCGAACAGGCGCAGGCCGCACAGCCCGTGGTTCTTGATGTAGCTGCGCACCAGTTCGGGGGTGGCCGGGTCTTCGGCGTCCAAGATCACCACCGCTGAAAACACCTCGGGGTGGGCGTCCGATGAGTCCAGGATGTAGCTGTTGTCAAAGCGGTAGATCATGCGCTTTTGCACTGCCACGGCCGCGTCGACGTTTTGCTCGCGCATCCACAACAGCATGCGCGAGGTGTCGGGCACCTCGTTGATCGGGTGGGGGCCGTGGTGGCCGCCAGGCCTGCCGATGACCCCGGGCGGGCGGTAGGGCGCGTCGGCCGCACGCTGCATCGGGTTGCGGGGGTAGCGCTGCTGGTCGTCGGCAACGAGGTGGGCATGGGAATCAAAAAGAAGGGGGCGTCCGTTGCTCATGAATCAATCCAGGGTGATGCGGGCTGAGTCGACAATTTTTTTCCATTTGGCGCTGTCGCTGAGCATGAGCTGCGACAACTGCTGCGGGCTGCCGCCCATGGGCGCGGCGCCGAACTGGGCCAGCCGGGCGCGTGCCTCGGGCGTGGACAAAATGGCGTTGATCTCCTTGTTCAGTCGATCGACCACGGGCGCGGGCAGCCCTCGGGGACCGACGACGGCCATCCAGACCGAGGCATCGGCGTCCACGCCTTGCTCGATGGCTGTGGGCAGTTGAGGTAGGCCGGCAAAGCGCTGCCTGGAGGTCACGGCCAAGCCGATCAGCTTGCCGCTCTGGATCTGGGGCACCAGGGCGGTGATGGGCATGGCGACCGCATCGACGCTGCCGCCCACCACGTCGGCGATGGCTGGCGTGTCGCCCTTGTAGGGCACGCTCAGCGCGCTCACATTGGCCTGGCTCTTGAGCAGTTCGGCCGTGAGGTGGCCGATGGTGCCATTGCCCGGGTGAGCGATCGACAGCTTGCCCGGCTGTGCGCCCGCGCGCTCGAGAAACTCCTTGAGCGAGTTGACCTTCAGGCCCGGGTTCACGGCGATGCCCATGGGAATCTCGCCGATGGCCACCACCGGGGTGAGGTCTCGCAGTGGGTCGAAGGGCATGGTCTTCATGAGGACCCGGTTGTTGGCCAGCGGCCCCGAGGTCGACAGCGCCAAGGTGTGTCCATCGGCGGTGGCCTTGGCCACCAGGTCCGTGCCGAGGTTGCCGCCGGCGCCGGCGCGGTTGTCCACCACCACCGGCTGGCCCAGCCTTTCGCTGAGCCGCTGCGCGATCAGTCTGGCCACTGCATCCGTGCTGCCGCCGGCAGGAAAGGGCACGACCAGGGTGATGGTTTTGCTGGGCCAGTCGGAGGCTAAGGCCGGCAGGGCTGCCAGGCAGGCTGCCGCCATCAGTGCGATGCGTCTTTTCATGATGAACTCCTTGGGAAGCGTCATCATCCCCAGCCTGTGGCGGCTCGCCAAGGGCAAATCCCCTATTTTCCGCACGGCGGAAAGTTAGGAGGCGGGCAGCGTCAGTTTTGAGAGTGCCTGGCTGATCTCGTTGGAAGCCTGTTGCAATGGCGCAAAAAAGCTCTCGACCGCCTTGTCGGTACTCAGTGCCGAGGAAAACCAAGTCAGTCCCAGTGTGGCCACGACATGGTCCTCGTCGTAGATGGGCACGGCGATGGTCGAGGATTCTGGTCGAACCCGTGGATCGCGCAAGGCGTAGCCACGTCGGCGCACCTGCGTAAGCATGGCGCGAATCGCTTGCGACTCGCTGGCGGCTTCGATGGCACCGGCGGACTCGGCGCTGTGCAGCATATTGAGCAGGGCCTTGCGTTCCAGCGGGTCGACGAAGGCCAGGTAAGCCCGCCCCATGGCCTGCGTCAGCATGCTGATGCGCATGTTGATGGTGGAATGAAAAAAGGACAGGCTGGACTGGGGGATGGTGCTGTAACGCACCACCATGGCGTCACCGTCGTGCACCGCCACCGACACCGGCCATTTCAAGTCCCGGGTCAGGCGGTCGGCCACGGCAGCGGCGGCTTCAATAATGCGCGGCTCGCTGTGGTAGCCGCTGGCCAGCGCGTTGACCTCCGAGGTCAGGTGGTAGGCGCCGTACTGGGGGGCACGCCTGACCAGGCCTTCGGCTTCCAGCGTCTGCAACAGGCGAACGATGGAGGGTTTAGGGATGCCGGTGGCCTTGTGCAGCGCGTCCAGCGTTGAGATCGCCTGCCGGTTGAGTGCCCGCAGCAGTTTGAGGGCACGCACCACCACGTTGATAGGTCGCGCTGCGGGCATGAAAGCGCCAAGTGTCAGACATTTAAAAAATCAGTGTACTGCACTGCTGCCAGGCTCTTGTGCGCAAGGGCGCCGCCCTTCAATCGGCCTGCTTGCTCTGGCGAAGACGCTCGAGGATGCCGGGCAGGCGCGCACTCGCCTGTGCATGCAGGTGCTCGTACACATTGCCACCATGGGCGTCGATCGCCACCGTGGCGGGTCCCAGTTCGGCCACGTCCAGGGTGAGCAGCCTGAACTGGGAGATGTACTCGTTCCAGTGCGAGGAGCGCACGCCTTTCAAGGCCTGGGAAAAGAGCGGGCTGCCGCCCCCGAGAAAAGACAGGTAGGCGCATCCGCACTCGCGCAGCACCACGCTGCTGGCTGCATCGAGCCCGCCTTTGCCGCCCACCAGACTCAGTCCCAGGCCCCGCACGATGTCGGGCATCCAGGGGTTGTAGCGGGTGCTGGTGGATGGGTTGGTGTAAAGCGGTGTGGGCACGCCGTCCTTCTCGCGCACATAGGTGCTAAGGTGAAAGAAAGCCCCGCCCCTGAGGTTCACTGGAAGAGCGTCTCCACGGCGGACAGCTTCGGCCATGCGTTTGTGGGTGGGAATGCCAATGCTCACCGTCACGGCGCCGCTCAGGCTCACCATGTCGCCGACCCGCAGTTCGCGCACCTGGGCCGGCGACAGGGGCAGACTCAGGGCGTGAAACCGGCTGGCAACGGCTGCTTCATTCATAGAGCGTCTCCACCCTTCCATCGCCATGGATGCGCGCTGCGGTTCGGCGGTTGATCCAGCAGTTCAGGCACACCGCCACGGGCACAAAGCCATGGCTGGCCGAGTAATCCACGTGGACCGCCATGGCGCTGGTGTCGCCCCCCGTGCCCATGGCGCCAAAGCCCATCTGATTGATGGCATCGAGCAGGCGCTTTTCCATGCCGGCGAGCAAGGGGTCTGCCTGCACATGGCCATGGGGGCGCAGCATGGCTTCCTTGGCCAGGCGGGTGGCCTGGTCAAAGGTGCCGCCTATGCCTACGCCGACGACGATGGGCAGACAAGGCTGCGAGCCCGCGCGCAGGATCACCTCCAGCACAAACTTCTGCACATCCTCGACTGTGGGATAGACAAAGGCCTCCACCGCTTCCCACCGCCCCGTGCCCATTGCCTTTGGCGAGCAGACGATGTCCATGTGCTCGGCGTCATCGATCACATCGAAGGAGACGATGGGAATGTCCTTTCCGGCGTAACTCCTTTCATGCGTCAGGGGGTGCGTGACCATCTTGAGTATGGGCGGGTCGATGTGGCGGGTGAGGTCCGCAAACCCGTCCACGATGGCTTGGCGCACCGGCCCGCTGAACTGCACGCGGGTGCCAATCTTCACGCTGTAGGTCGGGATCCCCACATCGGTGCAGACCAGCTGCCCCTGACTGGCGGCTGCGTCGGCGCTTTTCAGCATCAAGGTGAAGGTGCGCTGAGCCGTGGCCTGGGTTTCACGTCGACGGGCGGCATCCAGCACGGCACGGGTGTCGTCCGGGATTTTTTTGAGAGATCGCTCGTACAGAGATGCGGTCACCCTTCGAATCGTGGCGCTGTCGATGGGCATCAAAAGGCTTTAGGTGGCGGGAACCGCCATCATGCCCTGCATTGGCCGGTGTCAGGTCCAGCCTCAGACCTGTGATTTTTTGAAATTCCGCACAGCGGAAAGTTCAAGATTGGTGCTTGGCTTCTGCCGCAACTGTCAAGATGATCGCGATCCATCAGGCCAGCTCGGCAGCCTGAAGCACTTCCCATGCCCTCAGTCCAGGATCCCGGATGACTCACACAACTGCCTTTCTCCGCCGCCGTCAACTTCTCGGCCTGATGGCCCTGTCTGCGACGCATTCGCTGCATGCCCAGGACGCCTGGCCCTCCCGGCCCATCACCCTCGTCCATCCCTACGCGCCCGGAGGTTCGGCCGATGCACTGGCCCGCTTGCTGGGCCGGCAACTGGAGGCGCGGCTCAAGCAGACCGTGGTGGTGGAGGGGCGACCCGGCGGCGCTGCCACCATCGCCACCGCCCATGTGGCCCGGGCTAGGCCCGATGGCTACACCTTGCTGCTGGGCACCTCCGCCGGCCATGTGGTCACGCCGCTGATGCAGCGCATTGCCTACGACGGCATTGGCGATTTCCGTTTCATCGGAGTGGCGGCCAGCCAGCCCAATGTGCTGATTGCCCATCCGGGCCTGGGCGTGGATTCACTGCAGGCCCTGATTGCGCTGGCGCGCAAGGAGCCCGGACGTTTGAACTACGGCTCGGCCGGCATGGGCGGGGCCACCCACCTGGGGGCCGAGGCCTTCGCCCAAGCGGCTCAGATCAAGCTCACCCATGTGCCCTACAACGGCGCACCCCCGGCGATCAAGGACTTGCTGGGCGGCCAGGTCCAGTTGGGCATGCTCAACCACTCGGCCGTCAACCCCTTCATCGCGGATGGAAGGGTCAAGGCCCTGGCTTATGGCGGCGCCCAGCGCAGCCCTTTGCTGCCCAATGTGCCCACCATGGCCGAACTCGGCTATGGCAACACCGCCACGGCCACCTGGTACACGCTGGCGGCGCCCAAGGGCACGCCTGACGGCGTGGTGGAAGCCTTGCGCAGCGCCATGGCCCTGGCCGCCGCCGATCCTGCGTATGTCCAGGCCCTGGCCGCCCAGGGGGGTGAGCGTATCGACCTGTCGCCACAGGACACCACCGCCTTTGTGCAGCAGGACAAGCTGGCCATGACGCAGTTGCTCAGAGCGCTGGGCATGCTGGAAAAGTAAGCAGCGCTTGTGGGGCTGCAAGTCAAGGTTAAGCACGCATGGTGCAGCCAGCCTGGGCCTGGCTCAGGAGTGGCCCTCGCTGCGCCCGACGGCTGCACCTCAGCTGCGAGCGATGGCGCAGTCGTCATTGTTGGAAAGGACGACCCGCGGCACGCCTTCGAGGGGGGTGAACACACACTCACAACTCGCATAGAAGTTGTTGACGCCGACGACGGAGACGACGACCTACGCGCCACCGGGGATGCCGGCCTTGCGCATGGAGTCGTGCTTGATGTCCAGAAGGAACATTGCTTTCGGGTGATGCACCGGGCGGCCCATGAGGTCGAGCTGGTCAAGCGCGTGGTCTTGGGCGAGGGGGCCAGCGTGCACGTGACCCAGGCAGGGCAGGGGGGCATCTGACTTGAGGCGGGACATTCATCGACTTGACATGCAATTTGTGACTGCGTCGACTCATTCATTGCCCGCGCTGGCGCGGTGCCCCTTTTTGAGCAGGCTCATCGCCCCCCTTTTTGTTTGGTTTTGTTGTGGGGATTTTGGACCGTCAGAGCGCTGCAGGCATTCACACTGCAGGGGTCGCAAGTTCGATCCATGTGTCGTCCACCACGGATAGCCCCTCGTTTTTTCATTTTGAAAGCGCATTGGAAAGCCAATCAAAAGTGGCCTGTGTCTGGTGCGTCTGCCGCAGTGCAATTCAAACCCACCCACGCCCCACCCTAAGGGTAAGCACACATGGTGCTTCGGGCCTTGAATTTTTACGATCACCCCTCTTCAAAAGGTGAATCCAAAATGTTCAAAAAATGCGTTGTGGCGGCCCTGCTGGGTTTGACGGCCAGTTTGGGGCTGGCGCAAGACTGGCCCACGGCCAAACCCATTCGCCTGATTGCGGTGTTCCCGCCCGGGGGCTCGGTGGACCAGGTGGCCCGCATCTTGGCCGAGGCCTTGCGCCAGCAACTCAATCAAACTGTGGTGGTGGAAAACATAGGCGGTGCCTCTGGCGTGGTGGGCACGCAGGCGGTGGCCAGGGCCGCGCCCGATGGCTACACCTTTGGCGTGGTGTTTGACACCCACGGCGTGAACCCCGGCCTCAAACCCAGCATGCCTTTTGACACGCTCAAAGACTTGGAGCACATCCACCTCATTGGCACCGCGCCCATGCTGCTGGGTGCGAGCAAGGGCTCGCCAGTCACCAGCTTTGCGCAGTTGGTGGAGGCCTCCAAGGCCAAGCAAAAAACCAGCTACGGCACCATAGGCGCGGGCAGCTTGGGTCACCTGGCCATGGCCTCTCTGGCCAAAACAGCCGGCTTTGACTGGACCCACGTGCCTTACCGCGGGGGCGGCCCGCTCATGACAGACGCGGCAGGCGGCCATGTGCCGCTGGTGGTGGGATCGCTCTTTTTGGTCAAGCCGCAAGTGGATGCGGGCAACGTCAAGCCCTTGGTGGTGAGCACCAGCAAGCGCTCGCGCCAAATGCCCGATGTACCCACCATTGCCGAGAGCGGTTTCCCGGGCTTTGACGCGCCGGCCTGGTGGGGCGTGATTGGCCCGGCCAAATTGCCGCCTGCCGTGATCAGCCGCTTCAATGACGCCCTGGGCAAAGCCCTGCGCACGCCCGAAGTGGCGCAAAAGCTCAACGCCCAAGGCATTGACATCTTGGCCGGCGGCCCCGAGGTGTTCAAGCCCTTTGTGGACAAGCAAATTTCGACCTGGGCCAAGTTCATCAAGGACAACAACATCACGGAATAATCGCCTTGGCCGCCATTTAGGCGGCTGCTGGCGCTTCTTGCCCATTCCACGCGCCGGCGCACTGCTCAGTGCGGCGGCTTCGTTTTTTTACTTCGCTTTGTTGACCACATGACCGCCAAGCCCGACCGACTCCCCCCCATTCCTGAAGCGCAATGGACGCCCGAGCAGAAAAAATACGCCCAAGCCATCATTGACGGCCCGCGCGGCGGCCTCATCTCGCCCTTTGTGCCCTTGCTGCGCAGCCCCGAGCTGATGGACCACGCCCAGCGCATGGGCGAGTACCTGCGCTACCGCAGTGCGCTGACTTTGCGCTTGTCCGAGTTGGCCATTTTGGTCACCGCCCGCTTTTGGTCACAGCCCGTGGAGTGGGCCATTCACGCCCCCATTGCCGAGCGCGCCGGGCTGGCCTCCGCCACCATTGCCGCGCTGCAAGACGGCCGGCAGCCCGCTGATTTGCCTGAAGACGAGGCCGCTGTTTATGCCTTTTCCACCGAGCTGCACCACAACCGCAGCGTGAGCGACGCCACCTGGGCGCAGGCGCTGCGCTTGTTTGGTGAGCAGGGCGTGGTGGATTTGACAGGCATCAACGGCTATTACGCCTTGCTGTCCATGGTCATGAACGGCGCCCGCACGCCCGTGCCGGCCAGCGCTGCGGCACCTTTGCGGGCCTTTCCGGATTTGTAAGCCCTGCTCTTAGCCCTTGGCGGGCATGCGCATGATGCCCTCGGCCATGGCGCTCCACTGGGCGTAAAAGCCGTTGCCCTCCTTGACTGCCTGGGGCGCTTGGCCTTGCAGCAGCACCTCCAGGCCGGCATGGGCGCTGTCTATCAAGGGCAGCTCGGTGCTGTCCTGTAAGAGCGCGGCATAACCGGCCAGCCCAGCGCCCCCCATGATGATGCTCTTGACGCCCGCTTGGCTGGCCTGCCGGCAAGCCTGGCCCAAGCACTGCAGCGCCATGGCCGGGTCGGCCTGCAGTTGCGCGCCACTGGGGGCCACAGTTTCAATGTGGCGCAGCAAATCGCCATAGCCCAAGCTCTGGGCCAGCCGCTGCAGCATGGGCCGCCAGCGCTCGCCGCCCGTCACGATGGCAAACGGCCCTAAGGCTGCGGCCTGAACAAAAGAGGCCTCGGCCAGCCCTGTCACCGGGGCGCCGCTGGCTTCCCGCAGGGCAAAGAGGCCTGGGTCACCAAAGCAGCCAATCAACACGCCGTCAGGTGCTTGCGTGGCCGCCTGGCAATGCTCGGCCCACGCGTCCAGGCAGGCGTGCGCGGCCACCGCGTGGCTGGCTTCGCAGGCGATGTAGCTGCTGCCAAAGCGGGCAGTGCGTATGTCCAAGTGCACGCCTGCGGGCAGGCGCGGCAGCAAGGTGTCTTGGAGGCGCTGCGTGGTGAGCGCATTGGTGTTGGGGTTGATCAACACGTAGCGGCGTGGGGTCTGGAGGGTCATGGCTTGAAATTTTGTCAAATTCGTTGGTAAACACCAATGGATGCGCACCAAAAGTGAGAATTTAATTTTCCTCCTCACCATTTGGGTGCATCTGTGGCGAGTCCGCCCCAATTTGGCTCGTGGGCCAGCCGGGGAAGAGTTAATTTTCATCGAATGGCCCGTCCAAGGCCCAAGCAGGGTGTGGCACAGCTTGTGCTCAAGGGGTGTGGGATCCGTTCCTGTGGGTATTAGCTTGAACGGCAAAATTTTTATTTCAATCAATCAGGAGATCATATGAAGCGTCGTCAATTATTGTCTGCAGGCGTGGCGGGTGTGGCAGGCATGGCCGCCCCTTGGGTCCATGCCCAATCGTCTGCATGGCCCACCCGTGGCCCGGTGCGTCTGATTTGCCAATACCCCCCCGGCGGCCTGGTGGACACCATCGCCCGCTTGATGGCGCCCCACCTCTCGCAGGCCCTGTCGCAAACCGTGGTGGTTGAAAACCGCGCCGGTGCGGGCGGCCTCGTTGGCACCGAATACGCCTCGCGCCTGCCGGCCGACGGCTATTCCCTTTTGGTCAGCCACGCGTCGGTGCACGTGTACGCCACCGCCACCCGCCGCAGCATGCCTTTTGACCCGGTGGCCGACTTCACCCACATGGGCATGCTGGTGGAGGCGCCCATGCTGCTCTTGGTGCGCGCCAACTCGCCCTACCAAACCCTGGCGCAGTACGTGAACGCCGCCAAAACCAAAGTTTTGCGCTACGGCTCCTCGGGCATTGGCTCGGCCAACCACTTGTTTGGCGAATTGCTCAAAATTGACGGCAACGCCACCGACCACGACCACGTGCCCTACCAAGGCAGTGCGCCTGCCATGCAAGACTTGATGGGCGGGCAAATCGACGGCGTGTTCGACCCCGTCACCACCAACGTGGCCCAGCTCAAGGCCGGATCGCTGCGCGCCCTGGCTGTGTCCACGCCCCAGCGCCTGAGTGCCCTGCCCAACATCCCCACCTTTGCCGAGCAAGGTTTCCCCTCGCTCACCGGCTCGCAGTGGCTGGGTCTGTCGGCACCCAAAAACCTGCCCGCGCCCATTGCCCAGCGCTTGACCGCGCTCATCCCCGAGATCTTGTCCAAGCCTGACATTGCCTCGCGCCTGGAAGACATTCAAACCCTGGCCCGCAAAACGCCTGTGGTGGGTGACGACTTCGTCAAGTTGATCCAGTCTCAAATCACCACTTGGACTGCAGTGGCCAAGCGCGCCAAGGTCGAAGTGATCGTCTGATTCGCGGCCCTGGGGCACCCGCCCCTTGGCTACCCCGCCAGCGGCGGCTTGGCAGTCCCTTTAGACTGCAGGCCGCCGCTTGTTTTTTTTGGCCGCATCACAACCCACTCCGCACCCATGACCGAAGTTAACTTTGACGACATCACCAGCTACCAGCGCTACAAGCTCATGGCCAGCTTGATCGTGCCCAGGCCCATTGCCCTGGTGACCACCATCAGCGCTGAAGGCATCGTCAACGCCGCGCCGTTTTCCATGTTCAACATGGTCGGCGAAGACCCGCCCATCTTGATGATCAGCATCAACCGCCTGTCCGACGGCCGGCTCAAAGACACGGCCGCCAACATCTTGCACAACCAAGAGTTCGTGGTCCACATGTCCGACGAGCCCATGGCGCAAAAAATGCACAACTGCGGCGAGGCTTTCCCGTCTGACGTGAACGAACTCACCGAGGTGGGCCTGACGGCCGTGCCCTCGCACTGCGTGGCCCCGCCACGCATTCAAGAAGCGCCCATTGCCTTTGAATGCGTGCTGCACGAAACCCTGGAAACCCCCAGCCGCTACGTGTTCATAGGCCGCATCAAATGGCTGGCTGCCCGCGACGGACTCATAGACACCCAAGCCTGGCGCGTCAACCTGCGCGAGTACAGCCCCGTGGCGCGTTTTGGCGCGAGCTTTTACACCCGCACCACCGACCGCTTTGCCCTGTCCGACAAGGCCGATCAAGCAGCGACCGTGTCCACCGCCATCGACCACATGTGAGCCCAGGCCCCTTGAATTCCTCCCTCCTTCTCTGGGGGAGGGCCGGGGTGGGGGCACGCGAAGCACCACTGTTTCCTCAAGCCTTGCCAAAAGGGCAAAGCCGACAAGGCCTGGCCCCTTGCATTTGCTCCCTCCCCCTCTGGGGGAGGGTTGGGGTGGGGGCACGCGCAGCACCCTTGTTTTTTCTGCGCTCAGCCCGACCTCGCCCCCTGTAGACAGCCTGCTGGCGATTCGTGCCAGCCAACAGTCTTTGCCTCACGCCAGAAATCTCTGGCAGGCCATCTCCAAAGGTGGCAAAGAACGCGCGGCTTGTTTTCCCAGCACCCCCGGGCCCTAGACGCACCTGAGCTTTCACCCGCAAGCGAGTCATTGAAAAGCCCAGTCACTGGCCCCAGGCATGACCGAGCACAATACCCGCCTGATCTGTTCGATTTATCTCGTCCATAACCGCAGGAGTCACCCATGAACCTCAGCCCCTCCTCATTGCCCCGCCGCCGCCTGCTCAGCACCAGCTTGGGTGCATTGGCTGCGGCCGGGTTGGCCAGTTTCACGCGGGGCGCATCGGCCCAAGCCGCGGCGCCAGTTGCGGCCCCTGCGGCGGTGCGTCCGCTGCCGACTTACGTCAACTGGAAAGACCCGGCCAGCGTCATCGTGCACAGCAGCAGCACGCTGGAGACCCGGCGCAGCGCCTTTGGCACCAGCGTCATCACACCGGCCGAGCAGCTCTACATCCGCAACAACCTGCCCGCACCCGATGCGTCCATCGTGGCCAACCGCGACGCCTGGGAGATCAGCCTGGAAGGCGTCAAAAACCCACGCAAGCTCACCGTGGGCGAGCTCAAAACCATGGGCCTTGAAACCGTGGTGGCGGTGCTGCAGTGCTCGGGCAACGGCCGGGGCTTTTTCCCCACCAAGCCCAGCGGCACACCCTGGACCGTGGGCGCTGCCGGCTGTGTGGTGTGGAGCGGCGTGCCCGTGCGCGCCGTGGTCGAGGCCCTGGGCGGCCTCGATGGCGCGTTGGCCTTCATGACCGGCACCGGCGGTGAAAAGCTGCCCGAGGGCGTGGACCCCAAAACCATCATCGTCGAGCGCTCTGTGCCCGCCGCTGCGCTGGCCGACGCCATGCTCGCCTGGGAAATGAACGGCGCCCCCATCCCCCTGGCCCATGGCGGCCCGCTTCGCCTCATCGTGCCTGGCTACACCGGCGTCAACAACATCAAGTACGTCAAGCGCCTGGCCTTTACCAACACCGAGAGCGACGCCCGCATCATGTCGCACGGCTACCGCATCACGCCCCCCGGCGCCCAGGCCAGCCCCAACCAGCCCTCGGTGCTGGAGATGAGTGTCAAGTCCTGGATCAACTCCCCCAGCGGCGAGGGCGCGGCCCGTGCCGCCGGCATGACCCAAATTCAAGGCGTGGCGTTTGGCGGCATGCACGCTGTCCAAAAGGTCGAGGTCTCCATTGACGGCGGCCAGTCCTGGCGCGATGCCCGCTTGGTCGGCCCCGACATGGGCAAATACGCCTGGCGCCAATTTGTGTTGGCCGTGCGCCTGCCCGCCGGCAGCCACACCTTGGTGAGCCGCGCCACCGATACCATGGGCAACGTGCAGCCCCAGACCCGGGGCGAAAACGTCAGCGGCTACAACAACAGCAGCTGGGTCGACCACGCCGTGAAGGTCACCGTGGCATGAGCGTGCAGCGCATTCGCAGCTCTTTGCGCTCGCCCTTGCATGCGCTGGTCTTTTTGACTGCAGTGCTGGCCGGCGCTGGCTCGGCGCAGGCCCAGCCGGCCGATGCAGCCTACGCCCAAGGCAAAGTGTTGTTTTTGTCGGCTGTGCCCGCCTGCGCGGTGTGCCACACCCTCAAAGACGCCAACACTGAAGGCGCCATCGGCCCCGTGCTCGATGAGCTCAAGCCCGACGCCGCCCGCGTGGCCCAAGCCCTGCGCAACGGTTTGGGCAGCATGCCCTCGTACCGAGCCACGCTCACTGACGCCCAAATCGCAGCCTTGGCCCGCTACGTGTCCAAGGCCAGCGGCGGCGCCCCCTGAGCTTGGCTGGCCCCATGTCTGAAGGCTGATTCAGGGGCGAAGCTGGCGCCAGCGTAGCCACAGAGCGCAGCCCCAGAGCGAAGACAAAGTGGCTCGATTCAGCCACGGCAGTTCCCCGAATTCCTCCCCCGCTGGGGGAGGGCCGGGGTGGGGGCACGCGCAGCACCTTCATTTTTCCTGCGCAGTTCCTGACTTCTAGTCCCTTGGAGCCGGCCTGACTACACATCGTGTTGGTCACACCCTATGGCGGCAAGATTGTCGCCACAGTGTCGCGAGAATTGAACTGGAGCAGGGCAGTGGAACTTGAACGGGGCTGACGCCAAGACCCGCATTGCCGATGACCAGTCTGAAAGGGTCGATGAATTCGGGAAGACCAGGTTCTTTCATGGGCCAACCTGTAGCCTGGGCAGCACATGTGGCCAAAACAAAGGGCGTGCAGATGGTGACGGGGAGGCTGAGGTTTTGGTGCGCTGATACCTTGGACGCCACGCGTTTGCTGCCTGCCGCTGACTCGCAACCATGGCGGCCTTGAGTCATTTTCTGACGACCCAAAGAAATCGCCCGCATGCGCGGGCGTTTGAAAAAGGTGCAGGTCCTGAGTTCGAGGGGTCCACCCGTTTGGGATGTTGCCGTCGCCGACAACCTCTACAAGTCTCACGCTTACCCGCCGCAATACTTTACTGGAAAAACAAGCCGTACCTCATGCCGGAGGCCGTCATGGGAGCCTGTGCCGCCTTACATCAAGCTCCCGTTTATGCTGGACAAGGTGCTGGCCTGAAAAGCCTTGCGCAGGATGTGACATGGAAGTGTTGTGCCCTTGGCTTGCAGTGGTGGCCAAATTGGTGTCTACGCCGTCAACATCATGTATTTAAGCCGTACCCCTTAGCGCTGGGCGGCTTCCCACCCTCAGTCCACCGCGCTGTGCTCAGATCGCAGCCAGGTGTAGGTCAGGCCCAGCCCCAGGGAGGCGAGCTTGGTTTTCTTGACCCATGGGCTGTTTTCCTTGGCCGTGCCGGCCACGCAGTCGATGCGGCCAAGGCCAAGCTTGCGTCAGCAATGGCTTCATAGGCCCGCATTCAAGCTGGAAATTGTGTAGACATTTGCGTATCATCCAAGCATGAAAATTGCCGAATTCGATTGGGACGATGGCAATTGGCCCAAATGCGGCAAGCACGGTGTGAGCAAGAAGGAGGTGGAGTCAGCTCTTTTGGGCCAGCCTGTGGTCATGGCTGACCCTCACCCTCATGAGCCACGCATGCGTGCCATTGGCCAAACAGCCGAGGGGCGTTTCGTTTTTTTGGTTTTCACCTTGCGACACCGCGACTCAAAGACCTTTTTGCGACCCATCAGCGCCCGTTTCATGCACCAGCCAGAGATAGACCACTATGAACACCAAACTTAAGCCCATGCCCAGCTTGGCCAGCGACGACGCTGCCGAGGATTTTGTGGCGCAGGCCGACTTGACGGCCTTTGACTTGAGTGGTTTTAAGCCCATGCGTTTTGAACTTGAAGCCAAGTCAGCCGCCATGCATTTGCGTATGCCGCAGGCTTTGCTGGACGCGGTGAAACACCGCGCCCAGGAGCATGGCTTGCCCTACACCCGGTATGTGCGCTTGTTGCTGGAGAACGATTTGGCCCAGGCGCGCAAGTCTTAGTTCCGCGAAACGGCCCACGGCCGGCAAGAGCTTCCCGGTCTTTACCGCCCTGGGGTACCCACCCTCAGTCCACCGCGCTGCGCTCAGACCGCAGCCAGGTGTAGGTCAGGCCCAGCCCCAGGGAAGCACCATTGGTTTTTTTGACCAAGGGGCTGTTTTCGTTGGCCGCACCGGCCACGCTGTCGATGCGGCCAAAACCAAAGACGCGCCAGTCGCGTGAGAGTTGGTGGAACACCGACGCGTTCAACCGCCAAGCCACCAGGCCGCTTTGCGCCTCGTAGCTGGGGCGGCTGGCCAAGGCGTATTGGGGGGCCACCCCGTAGAAGGTATGGGCCAGGCTTTTGTCGGCCACGATGGCACTCACGCTGGTGGAGTAAAACCACCCGGCGCTGGCCCGACGCTGGTACACCAGCTTGGGCTCAAAGGCCATGCCGCGGTGGGCCGCGCCGTCGCTGAGGTCAAACACGCCGCGCAGCGGCAACTCCACGCGCCAGCCTCCACCGGCCTGGTCTTCGCTGAGTTTCCATTTCACGCGGGGGCCAAATTCAATCAGCGTGCCCAGCCTGGGCATGCCTTGGCGTTCGTCAATTTCATCAGCCCGGGCTCCAAATGAGCCGGCCACGCCGATGTCGACTTCCATGCGATCTGTCTTGAAGGCACGCAGGCCCGCCGTGTCTCGGTCGGCGCGCAATACCTCGCCGCGGTACACAAAGTAGGGCAGCGCCAGCCCGCGCGAGACCTGGGCGCTGGCGCCCGGGTAGGCCTGCTGGGACACGCCAATGCCCGCTGCCCCCAACTCCCACAGCGGCTGCTTGTTGGCGTTTTGGGCCAAGGCGGGCGTTGCGGCCAGAAGCAGTGCCATGCTGGCGACCGTGAGGCAGGGGGTGGGCAATGCGCGCATGGGGTGCTCCTTGTGGATGAGGGGCCATTTTGCCCATCCTCAGCCCGGTATGGACCTGAGGGGGTATGAAAAGCGAATGAGCGTGGCTTTCAAAGGCATTTCTTCACGCCACCCATCGCCGGCAGGCCAGTTCCTACAAATACATGACAGATTGCCTGCGCATTTCATGCGGCCCACCATCGCCCTCAGGCTTTGAACAAGCCCATCAGCCCCGTCGACAACCAAGGCACAGCCGCGATGAGCAAGGTGCCCAAGAAGATGGCCAACAAGGCGGGCAGCACGGCCACGGCCACTTCGCGCACGGACTTGCCAAACATGGCCGATGAAAAGTAGATGTTCATGCCCGCAGGCGGGCACAAAAAGCCCATTTCCATGGCGGCCAAGAAAATAATGCCGAAGTGCACCGGGTCTATGCCGTAGCTCATGGCCACGGGCAAGAGCAGGGGCACCAGCACCACGATGGCGGCAAAAATCTCCATCAGTGCGCCAGCCACCAACAAGAACACGGTGAGCACCAGCAAAAACACCCATTTGTTGGGGATGGCGCTTTGCACCGCTTCAATGGCCGCGTCTGGAATGCCCGCGTCAATCAGGAAGTTGGTCAAGGCCAGGGCCATGCCCAATATCAGCAGCACGCCACCAATGATTTGCGCCGACTCGTTGAGGCAGCGCACCAAGAGGCGAAAGCTCAGCTCGCGGTGGGCCCCCGCTTGCGTGACGATGGCGTACATGGCGGTGACTGCCGCGCTCTCAGTGGGCGTGGCCAGCCCGCTGACCAAGGCGCCAATGGCCACCACGGGCGCGAGCAGCTCCCATTT
>CANHKH010000018.1 GCA_947460165.1 Comamonadaceae bacterium | reverse complement strand
TCGGCCATCCGGATTGAATTCAAAACCCACCTCCGCGCCGCGCTGGCGAATGACATCTCGCATTTGCGCTTGCTTTTCAGGGGTGGAGCCGTATTTTTGCGTCAGGTGCTCGCTCATGTCTTGGCCGCCAGGCCACATCTGGGGGTTCAGCTCAAAAGGCTGAAAGTGCAGCGTGGCCTGGATGTCGGGTTGCAGATTGTCCAGGGCTTCCAAAAGAGCATGCAGGCCTACGGCACACCAGGGGCAAGAGACGTCGGAGACAAAGTCGATCTTGAGCGTTTTCATGGGCGGTGAAGAAGTTTCAAAAGCCCTGATGCTAGCCGCTGGCGAGGCCTGACTGGGCCCCATGGGGTTCAGCCCGAGCGACTCAGAGGACCGATCCCGGGCTGAAGACGTCGCCTGGCAGGCTGGGCGCACCTGCCGCACCGCCTGACCAGGACCTTCTTGATGCCCTCATCGACTGCATGTGCGACATGTGCTCGTCCATCAGGCGCATGTGCTCGTCCATCAGCGCCTGTTTTTGCTCA
The DNA here is from genome assembly GCA_947460165.1 of Comamonadaceae bacterium. Taxonomy (GTDB): domain Bacteria; phylum Pseudomonadota; class Gammaproteobacteria; order Burkholderiales; family Burkholderiaceae_C; genus Polaromonas. Next base: position 18,082 of record CANHKH010000018.1, on the reverse strand, counting down.
GGCGTGGTGGCCGTGCTCATGCGGGCGCGCCAATCTTGCATGGCGCGCATGTGGGTTTGCATGCTGCTTTGCATCTCGGGGCTCATGCGGCCCATGTTCGGACCCATGCTGCCCATGCCTGGTCCGGCCCCTGTCTGAGCGAACACCGTCAGGGCCATGCCCGTCGCAGCCACGGCCACTGCCAATTGTTTCTTAAAACGCATCAAATTTTCCTTCTCAATGGATGACACGCAGCCGCCCACATGGCCGCTGCTGAAGTCCACAGATTCAGGCGGCATTTGCGCCCCAAGCGTTGGTGGTGATCCTCAAGCCATGACAGGCGGCGCCTGCTGGCCGCGTGGGACTGCGCCTAGGCGTTCCAGTTCAAAGAGGGTGGGACCCAGGCCGTCAAGCCCTGCGGCTGCGGCGTGGATGTCCGTACGCGGAGCCCTTGAAGGTCAGGCATGGCCCTGGTGGGGTGGCCAAGCGCTCAAGTCGGCGGCAAAGCGGTGTGCAGGCCTTGCTCCACGTGCACCCAGTCTGCAATGTCTTCGCTGGGGGTGTAGCCTGCGACCAGCTCGACCAACAGCGCACGCAAATGATCGACATCATGGGCATTCAAGGCCTGGCTCAGCTGTGCCAATGCCGCTTGAAACGCTTCCCAATCCAAGAATTGCTCATGCGCTTTCATGATGCGTGGGTGAGAGGTGGCTTGGGGGTTGTCGCCAATGAGCAGCTCTTCAAAGAGCTTTTCACCCGGCCTCAGGCCGGTGATTTGGATGTCAATGTCGCCGTCAGGGTGGGTCTCGTCTTTGACCGTCAAACCTGAGAGTTCAACCATGCGTTTGGCCAAGTCCAAAATTTTCACGGCTTGGCCCATGTCCAGCACAAACACGTCGCCCCCCGTGGCCATGGCTCCCGCTTGAATGACCAACTGCGCCGCCTCCGGAATGGTCATGAAGTAGCGGGTGATGTCTGCATGGGTGAGGGTGATGGGGCCGCCGTCGCGGATTTGTTGCCTGAACAAAGGCACGACCGAGCCCGATGAGCCCAGCACGTTGCCAAACCTCACCATGCTCAGCCGGGTCTTGCTTTGCGAGGCGGCCAGCGCCTGCAGAGCCATTTCAGCCAAGCGTTTGCTGGCCCCCATGATGTTGGTGGGACGAACCGCTTTGTCGGTGCTGATGAGAATGAAATCAGACACGCCGCACTGCACCGCAGCTTGGGCCGTGTGCAGGGTGCCAAACACATTGTTTCTGATGCCCTCGACCGGGTTGTGCTCCACCAGCGGCACATGCTTGTAGGCGGCGGCGTGGTAGACCGTGTGTGGCCGCCAGGTCGAGATGATTTGCAGCAAACGCTTGTCGTCTTGGACGGATGCCAGCAATGGCAGCAACTGGCATGGCCTGCCGCCGAGTTTGTCTTCCAACTCTTGGTGAATGGCGTAAAGCGCAAATTCGCTTTGTTCGACCAACAGCAACTTGTCAGCGCCAACGGCAATGATTTGCCGACAAATCTCACTCCCTATGGAGCCCCCGGCCCCGGTGACCAGCACCACTTTACCCGCAATGTTTTTGCCAATCAGCACAGGGTCAGGGGCCACGGCTTCGCGCCCCAGCAGGTCGTCGACGTCGAGGTCTCTGAGGTCGGACACACTGACCTTGCCTTGGGCCAGGTCCGTCACACTGGGCAGAGTGCGCACGGCCACCTGGGCGCTGCGGATGTTCAGCAAAATCTCGTTGCGGCGCTTGCGCCCTATGCTGGGCAGGGCCAGCAGCACGTCGTTGATGACCAGTGAGCTGGCCAGTTCGAGCAAGTCGGATGGGTTGTACACAGGCTGCCCATTGAGCACGTGGCCTTGCAGAAGTTTGTCGTCGTCCAGAAAGCCCGCGACCTGCATGTCGTGGCTGTTGGCCATGGCCGCCGCCAGTTGCCTGCCTGTTTGGCCAGCGCCGTAAATCAGCACCTTGGGCCTTGCGGATCTGCGCAAAATGCTTTGGTATTGGTCACCCAACCACAGGTGCACCAGGGCCCGCGAGGTGCCCACCAACAGCAAGAGCAATATCGGCTGAATGAGGCCCACCGTGCGCGGCACGCCGGTGACGCCCACTGCAGTAAAAACACTGGCGTAGATCAAGCCAAAAATGCCAATGGCCCGCGCCACTGCGGCCAGCGCAGGCCAGCCGCTGTGGCGGAAGATGGCACGGTAGAGCCCGTTGGCGATGAAAATCGGCACGGCCAGCCCGATGGCCGAGGCTGCCGCCAAGGAGGCGCCCACAGACCATTGGGGATGGCCGCTGAAGCTGATGAATTCACCCAGCCTGAGGTAATAAGCCAGCCACACGCTGAGCACACACAAACTCGCATCGACGGCCATGGCCATCACCCGCTTGACCGGACGCGGCAGCGCCAGCAAGGGAGGGGCCAGCCAAGTCAGTTGTTTGATCAACATAGAAGCTCGTTGCAAAGGAACTGCAAGACAAGTTCTCAGCCGGGTGGACGGGCAATGCGGTCACCCGCCCCCCGTCCTGACAGCGTGAGCAAAAGGTACTTGAAGTAGGCCGCCACTGTGAGCCCTTGCAACATCTGCGCGTCGGTCTGCGCCAGCAACTCGGGGGTGGACATGTCTATGCCTTTCACCTGAGCCAGGCCGGTGATGCCTGGGCGATGGTCAAACACCCTGCGGCGTTGGCGTTCTTCAATCAACTCTGCTTGATTGAACAAACATGGCCGTGGCCCCACCAGGCTCATGTGGCCCAAGAGCACATTCCACAGCTGGGGCAATTCGTCGAGCTTGCTGCGGCGCAAAAAATGCCCCAGCGCGGTCACCGCCTTCGGGTCGGCCAAGTGCGTGGCCACCGAGGCGGTGTCCGGCTTCATGGTGCGGAATTTGATGAGGCGAAAAGCCAGCTGATGCCGGCCCACCCGCGTCTGAAAAAACAAGGGCGAGCCGGTGTCCAGCAGGCCCAGCAGCCCAATCAGCAGCAAGATGGGCAGGCCCACCAGCAGGCCGCAGGCGGCCAGCAAAAAGTCAAACAGGCGCAGCACGGGCCATCCTTTGCAATTGTTCGTCCATGCTCACCGGTGGCTGCCAGCCCAGCCGCTGGCGGGCTGGCTGGTCGTTCACTACCAAGGACCCCAAGAGCCTGTCGACAGCCGGCCCTTGGCCTGCGGCGCTGGCGGCCAGCCTGAGCCAGCTGGGCGGCACTGGCAGCAGCCAGAGCTGGCGGCCATAAGCCAGCGCGATTTTGCGCAGCAGCTCAGTGGTGGACACCGCAACGCCGTCAGAGACCAAAAAAACCTCACCGCCCGCCCCAGGCGAGAGCTCGGCCTGGGCGCACAGCGTCAAAAAGCTGACCAGGTTGTCCAAGGCCACCATGGAACGCTGATTGTGTACCGCGCCCAAAGGCAGGGGCAGGCCCAGGCGCACCCAGCGCAGCATCTGCGCAAAATTGCCCTTGACCCCCGGCCCGTAGACCAGCGGAGGGCGAACCACCACCAGTTCCATGCCGCTGGCTTTGGCCAGGCGCTGCAGGCCTTGCTCGGCCTCCCATTTGGACAAGGCGTAAGGGTCGCTCGCCAGGGGGGCGTCCTGGGCGCTGAAGCAGGCGCCCGGCGCGGTCTGCTCGCCATTGACCTTGATGGAGCTGACAAACACAAAACGCCGCACGCCCGCTTGCGCTGCCAGCTCGGCCAAGGCCAGGCTGGGTTGGACATTGGCCTCGCGAAAGGCCTCTAGCGGATCGCTGGCTTGCTCGCGCATCACATGAGCGCGGCCTGCCAAATGCAGCACGCTGTCGCAGCCCTGCAGCGCCTGCTGCCAAGCCGCTGTGTCGCCGGCCAACAGCACGCGCTCATGGGCCATGGCGCTGGGCTTGCGCACTGTGGCCACCACGTCGTGGCCCAGGCTGGCCAGATGCTGGCACAGCGCCTGGCCAATAAAGCCGCTCGCTCCGGTCACCAATACTTTCATGGCACCAGCCTCATGGTCTGAACATCTCCAGCAGCTTGGCCGGGTACTTGCTCAAGATCTTGACGATATTGGTGGGCACGCCGTTTTCGCGGCAGGCGCGCAGCACCTCTTGGTTGAGCAAGACCTTGGCGCGCCAGCCGTTGTTGCTGGCGCCCCCGGCCTGCATGTGCACCAACACCCGTGGCAGGTGACGGTAAATCAAGTGATGGCCGTAAAAAGCGCGCACCACAAACTCATAGTCGCCGGCAATGCGGTAGTCGGTTTTGAAGAGACCCACCCGCTGCGCCACCTCGCGCTTGAGAAAAAAACCAGGGTGCGCCGGCATCCAGCCCCAGGCAAGTTTTTGCGGGCTGAAGCGGTCCGATCGGTAGCGGCGGATCATGCGCGCGGGATGGTCTGCCTTGAAAAACCCCACGTCGGCCACGAGTGCATCGAGTTGGTGCGTGTGCATCTGCTGGGCCACTTCAGCCAGCACATTGGCATCGGCGTATTGGTCGTCGGCATTTAAAAAGCAAACCACCTCGCCCGTGGCTCGGGCCAGGCCTTTGTTCATCGCGTCGTAAATGCCCTTGTCGGGCTCGCTGACCAAAGCCGCCAAGTGCGGCTTAAAGCGCTCCAATATCGCCAGCGTGCCGTCGGTGGAGCCACCGTCAATCACGATGTGTTCGACCGCGGGCCATTGCTGAGCGACCACGGACTCGATGGCCCGTTCTATGGTGGCTTGGCTGTTAAAGCAGACGGTGATGACCGAAATGCGAGCTTGTTCAGAGACCATGGGGATTCAATAGCGCAGAAACCGGCGCGCGATTTCCTTGACCCAAAATGGGACGAACTGCTGTATCCAACGGCGTCCGCGCACGCTGGCCGCCGGCTTGAGTCCAGCCTTGAAGCCCGGCACCAAGGCCCTGACTTCAGCCAAGCGAATTTTCAGGTCGGCTTCGTAAGCGGCATACACCGCATTGGGCTCGGCGCACTCGCTGGTGTAGAACGAGGACAGTCGGTCAAAGCCGCCGTTGTCCAAGAGTTGGAATTGGTGGAAGTGGTAGAACAAAAGGGGTGCGCCCGCCACCGTGATGTGCCCGGCGGCATCGCTGGCGAACCGGTACTGCGCGTAGTTCCAGGGTGCAATGCCAGCGCCCACATTCATGAGGATGTGACAGGCTGAATAGCGGTTGGGCCATTCGTCCAGGTATTTTTGGTCGCCCATCTTGCCGTCTTCGAGCCGGTAGTAGCACCACTCAATGCACTGCTCTCGCCAACGCGCCAGGCAAGCCATGCCCTGCTCGTCGCGACGGAAGCTGACCCATTCCACGCAGAAACGGCCATTGACCTCGCGGTCTTTGAGCCTGGGCGTGAAACGGTGCTCAATGATCGCAATCGAGGACTCACCAATCTCCGCAAACAGCGGCTCGACCTCCGAATAAAAAAGCAGATCGGCATCGACATAGGTGATGAAGTCGATTTCAGGATGCCCCTGCATCACATGCCAGGGCAGGCAAGGCGACAGCGTCCAGCAGTATTCGGCCACGCCTCGGTCCGCCTTGGCTTTCAGGAGTGCTTCGTCCTCCACCTCACGCAAAGGAATGCAGCTGACAAAAGGCAGGTCCAGGCGCTCCAGGATGTGCTGCGTCTGTTCGTCCATGCACAGCACGTACACCTTGGCCGTGGGGCAAAAGCGGGCCAGGCTGCGCAGCATGGCCAGGCCTTTGAGGAGGTAGCCGCTGTCAAAGAGCGTGCAAAAGTAGCGGGGTTTCAAATGGAATTCTTTCTGCAAACATAGGTGCGCACCGCCTGCCCGCGTGAGTCGTCCGATGCATTTGATTGCTGGTGCAGCGTATACGTCGCTAGCAGCTCAAGCCCGTTGATCTGCAGCAGCGCCAGAAAATCTGGCTCGTTGAAGTGGATTTCCACCGTATCTATGCCATAGGCCTTTTTTTGATACCACTGCTCATCCTGGCCCCACACCACTGGTGTGCGATGAAACACGGCGTAGGAGCGTGCCACCCTGGCTGTCTCAGCCACGGCTTGCCTGTACTCTGGGATATGCAGCAGGCAGCATCCTGAGACCACGATGTCTACTGATTGGTCGGCCCGCTGCAAGCGGGTGGCGTCTTCGACGGAGAAGGAGGTTTTCGGGTAGCACGCCTGGGCCATCTCAATGAAGGCGCTTGAGTAGTCGCAACCACTGTAGTTCAAAGGCAAGCCGGCAATGTCAAGCACTTCGCTGTAAAACCCACTGGAGCAACCCACTTCTAAAAGCGTCATGCCCTCTGAAAGCGATGGCAGTTCTTTGAGTGACTGCACGAACACATCAAACACATCAATTGCTGCGCCCTTGCGGTACTGCTGGAGCTGCTTTTCTACCAGCTCCCTTTGACGAGCTGGCAGCGCATCGTCTTGCCATGATTGGCGTAATTGTTGGCCTTGCAGCACCGCTTCTTGGCCCTCAAGCGCGACATAGTCGGTAGACACCGCACTTCCAGGCAACCATCGATCTCTCAGGCGCCTGAGTTGGTGCTTGAAGTTCGGGAAATGGTTGAGCGCTTGAGACAGAACAGCTTTCATGGGCGTGAGAGGTAGCGCTTGAGCAAGGGCACCAACTCTTGCATTCTGTGAAAGTAGGTGTGTTCTCTTAAAGTGCGCGCCTGGCCGGCAGCCGCAATTTTTTGAGCCTCCTCCGGTCTGGAGATGAAGTGACTCACCTTCTCTGCCGCCTCCTCTTTGCTGGAGTAGGCCAACACCTCACGCCCTACCTCGAACAGGTCGTTCAGGTTGTCCTTGCGATCGGTCAGCAGCAAGGTGCCTACGCCCGTGGCCTCAAAAAGACGCATGTTGTTGGCGTTATTTTCCGCGACGTTGATGTGACGGTTCAACGTGATTCGGCTGCGCGCCAGGGCTCTGTACATGTCCAGACCCCAGACCTCACCGCCGTGGCTGGCGCGAACGGGAGATGTTGCGGGCAGCGCGTCGGCCCCGTAGCCGAAAACCTGCATGCCGACTCGCTCGACCAAATACTCGAGCAGCGGAATCGCGCCGCCATGGTGGCGACTGATGCCGCCCACGAAGCTGAAGTCCATGTCCTTGGGGATCGGCCCAAGCCGTGACAGTATCCGCTCGTCAAAGCCAATGCGAAAGTAGTCTGAGTGCACGCCCAATGCCCGCAAACGATCGACGAAGTGGGGGAAGGAAGTCAGAATGAGGTCGTAGCCTTTGAGGAAAGATTCCGGAGGCAGCGGGCAGGCAATTTGACCGACGATGAGCTTGACGTCCTGCTTGAGTTCACGAAGCACCTCTGCAGGGAAAAAAGACAAGTCTTGACAGTAAAGCACGTCGGGTTTGGCGGCCTTGATCTGCGCAACTGCCACGTCCATCAAGCCCGGCAGCTTGGCCAGAAAATTTCCCACAAGGGGCAACCTGAACAACCGATGGGGCACTTTCAGAGCCAGTTGTGACAAGGGCACTTGATGAGCCCGAGCCCAAGTCTGCTGCAAGGGCAGGCAATTGACGATCAAGTCTTGCGCCTCACAACCCAGCGCGTTCAGGTGACGGCTGTAAAAGTCGGACGTGCCAAAGCAAGCATCGAGCAGCGCTTGCCTCTGAAGGGATGCATCTTCGCTGGCGAGGCCTGGTCGCGCTGAGTAAAAACGCGCCAGAAAGGCTGGGTAGTAGGTGTCTACGATGAGGATTTTCATGCGTTCTTGCGCAGGCGAGGGAAGACCAGAAAAAGGGGCAGGCGCAAGGGCAAGGTCAGACGTTGCAGCCAGTTGCTCGCTTCCCACCAGAAAACAAACAAGGCGGGCAGGTAGGCTGGCGAGCGGACCGACAACAATCGTTCCCGCCAGGTCATGGCCCGTCTTGTACTTCCATAGTCTTCGGCGGAGTAGACAGCCGCGGTCGTCGACACCAGGAGTTTCCAGCCGGCCTTGCGAACGCGCACCGACAATTCGTAGTCTGCCAAGTAATGGGGCAGGGCACGCGGACGCATGCCTGCGACGGCCAAAATACTGGCCATGGGAAACAAAACCCCGCGACCTGAAAGTGCGTCGACACTCACGGTAGCTTGGTCACGGTGCAAAGTGCTGATGTCCAGCAGGTCACGTGTGACCAAGCGCCACGGATCAATGTGAGCACCGATGGAGAGCAGCTTGGCTGGGCTCGACTCGTCACGTATGACGCTGCCCACCGCGGCTGGCCCATGGGCGCGTGCTGTGTCTATGAGCTGCTGGACAAAAAAGGCATCCACGGTGGTGTCGTTGTTCATCAACAGCACCCAGTCATCAGCGCTCGCCAAGGCTTTGAGCTGTTTCAGTGCCACATCCATCGCCCCCCCCCAGAACAAGTAGCCATTGCCCCGGACAGTGCGGATGTCTTTTTGCAGACTCAACCACGCATCTGTGCCATCGGTTGAGCCGTCATCAACGATCAATAGCTCCAAGGCTTGATCAGTCTGCTGGCGCCGCATGCAATCGACCAGTTGTTGAGTCAACGCCAGTCGGTTGAACACCGGTATGAGCACATGAACAGTCACGATACGCGCTCGCTCTGAAGTTCGACCAAGAGGCTGTCACCTTGTCCCAAAGCGTCGGTGATGCGGTTCACCAGGGCGATGCCTGTCAGGATGACACCGCGCACGATCACTTTGACTGGGTTGGCCCCTGAGTTCATGGCCGAATCTTGTGCCGCGGGCGGGCTGACTGCCCAAATAGGGCTGGGCATGCCCAATTGCGGCTTGGAGAACATGGACCTCACCTGAAGCACGGTCCAGACATTGGGCGTGATGGTTCTTTTGCGAACCATCTTCAGACCACATGCCTGAGCCATTCGGATGAAGTTTCGCTGGTTGAAATGGTGCTGATGGTAAGGAATATGCCAGTTGATCCATCGAGTGCCAGACAAGCGCTTCCAAATCGATTCTGTATTGGGCATCACCAGAAAGAGGCGACCTTCGGGTGCCAGCCTTTGAGCCAGTTGACGCAAAGCCTGATCCGGATCGGGCAAATGTTCAATGACCTGATTCATGACAATCAAATCAAAACGCTGCCCAGGGAAAGGCTCATCTTGCAGACTTCCAAAATGAATACTTAGCCCAAGGGCTTGTGCAATGGGGCGAACGTTAGGGTCGGCCTCTATGCCGAAGGCTTTTGCCCCAAGGGCCTGAGCTTCTAGCAGGGAACATCCGCTTCCACACCCCACATCCAGCATGGATTGACCGGCTCGAACGCTATATTGCCCTTGATTGTCGGTGCCGTTCCACCATCGCCTGAGAGCGGCCTGTGGTTTGAGGATCTTGGCCGCCTCTTGTGCCACTTGCGCTGCGTTGATGGCTTTTCGAGGGTAGTAGGTGCCATACAGGGCAGGCAAGTCGCTCTCTGAAAGTCGAGGTGCCGTCGCCAGATGTCTGCAATTTTTGCAGCTTGCCAGATTAAATATGTGAGCTTGTCCATAACGATCGTCGAAGATCTGCGGACCCGCTTGGAAGCTTTGACCGTTGCAGACGGGGCAGCGCATCTGGAGTGATGTACTTGTCATGCATCGTTCCGACTGAAAAAACTTGTGTTGTAGGCCTTTGCAATCGGACGGTAGCCGACAGTGATCAAGAAGTCCGTCACTGGGCAGTCGCGAAGCCTTAAAAGGTCAGTCCGCAGGGTTTCGGCCAACACAAAACGGGGCCTGTAGCGCTGCCAATCGTTGGAACGCAAGACTTCGTAGTCTTTGCCTTCTACATCGACAGACATGAAGTCAATCAGCTGTCCGGGTGGCATGTGCTGATCCAGGATCCGGTCTAGACGCTCAACCTGAACATTGGTCGTATTGATCAGGCGATAGGGGGGATTGTTTTTATGCTGCGCCTCGTCTGCATCGAATGTATTGAGTGCGGGCTCATTGAATTGGAAGTAAGCGAGTTGGCCGGCGACCCCAGCTACGCCTGCTTCGATGTTGATGTCTCGAGGGCGTAGGCGCTTGAAGGCTCGCATTGAACCTGGCATGGCATCGATGTTGATGCCCCGCCATCCCCGTTGATAAAACAAGTAAGTGTTTGAAAAGCGAGCTGGGTGGTGGGCGCCCACATCGACATAAAAGCCTTTGGCTTGACGGTCGAGCAGGCGATCGAGGATCAGGTCCTCGCCGTCTTGTCCGAAGCACAGGTTGGGCTTGAGCGCGGGATCGCCAGTGATCATCGTTTTGACGCCGCGAAGCAAGGATTTGACTGTCATGAGGGATGTCAATTTTAAGTTCTCAGAACGGCCGTTGCTCACCCGTTCTTGCTTTCCCCAGATGGGTTGCCACCCGTGGGCTTGACCCCACTCATGCGTTTGAATCCAAGGCTTGATCGAATGAACACTGCGGTGGTCCAGGCGTAAGGGTTGATGGGGCCCAGTCCCGAAAAATCAATTTGCGTCCACCCTCGCGCGCGCAGTGACTCGCAGGCGTCGGGGTACCAGTCGGCATTGTCAAAAATAATAAGTCCATCAGCCGTCACCAACTGAGCAGCGACTTCAGCACAATCGCGGCGATGCCGTCCGTCAACAACCATGATGTCAAATCCGTCCCCGACTGTGAATGGAGCGTTGACGTAGGCTGACTTTTCGGTCGCGGTGATGATGGTGAGATTGGCAATTTTTGCGGCTCCAACTTCCGCAGCCCAGGCAGGGTCGTTTTCTGCAGCAAAAATTTCTTTGACACGCTGTGCCAGAAAAATGGATGAATTGCCACATCCATACTCAAAAACTCGGCAATGGCTCATGTCCAATGTTCGAAGAAACTCGATTGCCGGATAGGTGTACCAAGGAATGGGTCGACCCTCTGAATCTACCGGACGCCCCTCTTTGTATGCACGCTTCCATCCGAGTGCCTCAGCAATTACGCGCCAGGTTTCTTGGCTCTTTCTAAGGTATCGGATATAGGCTCTCATAGGGTTGGTCGCATTCATGCTGGGCTCAAAATTTGACGTAATGTGCTTCTGGCCTTCGCCGAGAAGGCAATGGAAGAGGTCGCTAGGGCGGAGGTGCAGACCATCAGGTAGGCAAAATCCATGGTGGTCCAGATGAAGGGTGCAAAGTAGATGGCCGCAATGCAAAAGATCAGGCCAATGACTGTGCGCAACATAGAAACCCAGTAAATGCGCTCATTCACGATGATTTGACTGGTTGCAACACCCAGGAAGACAAAAACAGATGACCACACCAACACGCTGAGAATGGCCGCGCCACTCATGTAATTCGGGCCAAGGAGAATCGAAAAAATCAACTCTGATACCAATGAGAGAAAAACCGAGCCAGTAAGGCTCACCGCCGTGAGCGTCAGGAGTAACTGTCTCATGGTTCGGATATATGCAAGTTGACTTTGCGTTCTCGATTGGCTGATGCGTGGTGCCCACGCTTGTGAAATCGACATGCCCACCATGTTCCAGGCGGCGCACATGCTTGCAGCTATGGCGTAGGAGCCCACTGCCTCCTTGGAAAGGAGCGCACCTATCACCAAGACATCGATCTTGCTGTAGATGGCCACGGTCAGGCCGCTTAGTACCATCATCTTTCCCGCCACGACGAGGTGCTTGAATTCCGCCAAGCTCACTTGACTCCAGGTCGGTGTCAGTCCGTGGCGATGGAGCAAACGGAAATAGAGCAAGCCCACCATCGCGCTTTCCAGTAAGACCACGGCTGCAAACCATTCGACGCTGGCTTCGAGGACGATCAGCAGGCACCTGCTCACAGCCCCGACAGAAAAGCCTACGAGTCTGATGACAGAAGTTTTTCTTGCTTCATTGCGGGCTTGCAGCCAGCAGTCCGCGGCATCATAGGCTCCGAACACCACCGCACCGCTGCACAGAGTGGCCAGCAGCAGCAGAGCAGAGTCACCGACGTGAGTCAGCATCAAATACCCGGCGGCTAACAGCGGAACCATCACGGAACCGGCCAGCCTGATGAAAAAGTAGGTGGACAGGATGCCTCTTTGATTTCTCTGTCCTTCCACGAGGTCACGTACCACCAGTGACTCTATGCCCAGTGAGCCCAGAAAACCCAGCACCGCTACCAGCGCCAGCGCGTAGGCCAGTGCCCCATAGGCCTCAGGGCCCAGATGCCGAGCGACCCAGGCACCGATCAAAAAAGCCCCGATCAGCCGTATGAATTTTTCTAGGAAGTACCAAGATGCCCCAATGAGGATGGGGAACTTGTGGGACATCCTTGGCATGCCTTGCAGTCAGTGCGCCAGATCGAATTGAACCGCAGCCTCGGAGATGCGAGCGATGTCATCTGAGGTGTGCCCGACAGATATCGGCAGACTCAACTCACTGGCATGCAAGCTATCAGCAACAGGATACTCACCGCTGAGTATGCCCTGCATCGCTTTTTGCCGATGTGGTGCGATCGGGTAGTGAATCTCGGTTTTGATGCCTTTGTTGAGCAGCCAGCTGCGCAATTCATCTCTTTTCTCGTGCCTGATCCCGAAGATATGGAAGACGTCGTACTCATCCTCCCGGCGGCGGGGCAGGGTGAACCCTTGAGGAAGATGCTCAAAATAGATCTCGGCGAGGCTGCGTTTGTGCGCTGTCATCGCATCCAGGTGACGCAGCTTCACCCTCAGCAGGGCTGCTTGCATTTCATCCAGGCGTGAATTGACGCCTAGGTATTCATTGACATACTTTTGCTTGGAGCCGTAGTTGCGGGTGTGCCGCAATCGGTCAGCCAAGGCGTCGTCATTGGTCACCACGGCACCAGCATCACCCAAGGCCCCTAAATTTTTGGTGGGATAAAAGCTGAAACATCCCGCGTCACCAAAGGTCCCTGTCATTTGCCCTGCGAGTTTGGCGCCATGCGACTGGGCGCAGTCTTCCACGACTTTCAGTCCATGCGCTTGGGCGAAAGCACCGATGGCATCCATGCGGCAGCTCTTGCCGAACAGGTGGGTGACACAGATCGCTCGTGTCTTTGCCGTCATGGCGCCGGCCAGTTGCGCCGGGTCCATGTTGAAGGTTTCGAGCTCCGGCTCTACCAGCACAGGCTGATGCCCTGCGCGAACTATGGCCAGGATGGTCGCGATGTAGGTGTTGGAGGCGACCAAAATATCGCTGTTCTTGGGCAGGTCCAGCGCTTCAATGGACAAGATAAGTGCATCGAGCCCGTTGGCCACGCCAATACAGTGTTTGGCGCCAATGTATTGCGCAAATTCGGATTCGAAGGCACTCACTTCTTGGCCGAGCACGTACCAGCCGCTGCGGATCACCCGCGAAGCCGCTGCCTCCAGGTCGGTCATGAAGGCTTGATTGGACAGCCCAAGGCTCTCGTATTCAATCATGCGCGGCTCTCTCATAAGGTGTGTCTATGTATTCACTGCGGTCGTATCGGTGCGAGGACATCACCAGCAAAACCGCCGACCCGTCGAAGGTCATGGTGTGCCAGTCCTTGGGCTCCACCAGCAGGCACTTGCTGGGGTGGTCCAGAACAATGGTCTCTTCTGTGATGCCGTCGTTCATGTACATGGAGACGCTACCGGCAAGAGCCACCAGTGCCTGTCGGGTGTGGGTGTGGCGATGTCCGCCACGTGTCTGACCGCTTGCGCCGTAAATCCAGTAGGTCCGTACCGCTGTAAATGGCAATGCGTTTTCAAGAACGGTCAGCGAGCCTCTGGGGTCAGCGAATGTGGGAAGGTTAAGCAATGCGAAATGAGACATGCTTTCACTCCTTGTAGTCCATGGCTTTGTAGCCATGGCTTTTGATCAACTCATCACGCTGGGCCGCGCTGAGGTCGGCCTGCACCATCTCGCGCACCAACTCGCCAAAGCTGGTCTGCGGGGTCCAGCCCAGTTTTGTCTTGGCTTTGCTGGCGTCGCCCAGCAATGTTTCAACTTCGGTGGGACGGAAGTAGCGCGGATCGACGGCGACGATGAGTTTGTCGCCACCCTCAGCGCTCCAATAGCCTTTTTCGTCCACGCCATGGCCTTCCCAGCGAACCGTGATGCCCAGTTCTTTGGCGGCCGCCTCCACAAAGTCACGCACGCTGTACTGCACGCCGGTGGCAATCACAAAGTCTTCGGCATGGTCTTGCTGCAGCATCAGCCACTGCATCTCCACGTAGTCCCTGGCATGGCCCCAGTCGCGCTTGGCGTCCATGTTCCCAAGGAAGAGGCAGTCTTGCAGGCCCAGCTTGATGCGGGCCAGCGCGCGGGTGATCTTGCGGGTGACAAAGGTTTCGCCGCGCACCGGGCTTTCGTGGTTGAACAAGATGCCGTTGCAGGCGTAAATGCCGTAGGCCTCGCGGTAGTTGACGGTGATCCAGTAGGCATAAAGCTTGGCCACCGCGTAGGGGCTGCGGGGGTAGAAAGGCGTGGTTTCTTTTTGCGGTGTTTCTTGCACCAATCCATACAACTCGGAGGTGGAAGCTTGGTAAAAGCGGGTCTTTTTCTCCAGGCCCAGAATGCGTATGGCTTCCAGAATGCGCAGCGCGCCCAAACCGTCGGAATTGGCGGTGTACTCCGGCTCCTCAAAGCTGACCGCCACATGGCTTTGCGCGGCCAGGTTGTAAATCTCGTCGGGTTGCACCTGCTGGATGATGCGTATCAGGCTGGAGCTGTCGGTCAAGTCGCCGTGGTGCAGGAAAAAACGCACGTCTTTTTCGTGACGGTCGCGGTAGAGGTGGTCAATGCGGTCGGTGTTGAACAAGCTGGTGCGCCGCTTGATGCCGTGCACCACATAACCTTTGTCCAACAACAGCTCGGCCAGGTAGGCGCCGTCTTGGCCGGTGACGCCGGTGATCAGTGCGATTTTTCTTGTGTCGGTCATGGGTGTGATCTTGGTTCAGGCCGCAGCGTGGTGGTGTAAATAGTCCTGATAGGCCAGGGCCAGGCCGGCTTGGAGATCGACTTTGGCGCTCCAGCCCAAGGCATTCAAGCGTGTGCTGTCCATCAGCTTTCTGGGTGTTCCGTCGGGCTTGCTGCTGTCAGTCTGGATGTCACCTTGGTAGCCCACCGTGTGGGCAATGAGTGAGGCGGCCTCCAAAATGGAGACATCGTCGCCGTAACCGACGTTGATGTGGCTGAGCATGGGCTGGGTGTGCTGGTCGTAGATGGGCTTGTCCAGGTTCATCACATGCACGCTTGCGGCCGCCATGTCATCTACAAACAAAAACTCCCGCCTTGGGCTGCCCGTGCCCCAAATGGTGACGCTGGAGGCCTGGTTGATTTTGGCTTCGTGGAAGCGGCGAATCAGCGCAGGGATGACGTGCGAGTTCTCTGGGTGGTAGTTGTCGCCCGGGCCATAGAGGTTGGTAGGCATGACGCTGCGAAAGTCCACGCCATGGCTGTGGCCGTACTGGCGGTTGTAGCTCTCGCACAGCTTGATGCCAGCAATCTTGGCAATGGCATAAGGCTCGTTGGTGGACTCGAGCGTGCCAGTGAGCAGGGCAGTTTCTCGCATGGGTTGCTCGGCCAGTTTGGGGTAAATGCAGCTCGAACCCAGAAACAGCAGTTTTTGAACGCCGTTTTGAAAGGCTGCATCGATCACATTGGCCTGCATCATCAAGTTTTGGTAGATGAACTCAGCCGGGTAGGTGTGGTTGGCGTGTATGCCGCCCACTTTGGCTGCCGCCAGGTAGACCTGGTCAGGCTTTTCTTGTGCAAAAAATTGGCGCACAGCGGCTTGGTCGGTCAGGTCCAGCTCGGCATGGGTGCGGGTGATGATTCTGGCCTCCCCTTGGGCTGCCAGGGCCCGCACAATGGCCGAACCCACCATGCCGCGGTGGCCGGCCACGTAGATGTTGGCGGGCGGGCTCACTTGGGGCTGCGTCCGTAATTGTCTTCAAAACGCACGATGTCGTCTTCCCCCAAGTAGCTGCCCGACTGCACCTCGATGATCTCCAGCGCAATGGTGCCCGGGTTGGCGAGGCGGTGCACCTGGCCCAGGGGGATGTAGGTGGACTGGTTTTCAGTCAGCATGATCACCTGGTCGCCGCAGGTGATCTCGGCCGTGCCCTTGACCACAATCCAGTGCTCGGCGCGGTGGTGGTGCTTTTGCAGACTCAGGCTGGCCTTGGGTTTGACCTGTATGCGCTTGACCTTGAAGCGCTCGCCCTCGTCCACACTGTCGTACCAGCCCCAGGGGCGGTGCACCTTGCGGTGCAAGCTGCGCTCGTCGCGTTGGCTGCGGGCCAGTGCGTCGACGATGTGCTTGACGTCCTGGCTGCGCGATTTGTCGGCCACCAGCACCGCGTCTGCGGTTTCAATGACCACCAGGCCTTCAACGCCGACCAGGCTCACCAAGCGGCTGCTGGCATGCACCAGGTTGTTGCGGCTGTCGGTCTGCAGCACATCGCCCTGGTGGGCATTGCCGTGGGCGTCTTTGGGCAGCACCTGCCAGACCGCGTCCCAGGCGCCCAGGTCGCTCCAGCCCGCGTCCATTTGCACCATGTGGATGGGAAAAATGCTCCCAGGGCAGCGCTCCATCACAGCGTAGTCCACCGATTCGGCGGGGATGGCCAAAAAAGCGTCTTTGCCCGGGCGGACAAAGGGCGCGTCGGTACTGCGCTGCGCCCATGCGTCTTGGGTGGCCGCCAAAATGTCGGGCCTGAACTGGCCCAATGCACGCAACCAGACAGAGGCTTTGAGCACAAACATGCCCGCGTTCCAGCAGTAGCCGCCGTGGTCCAGGTAACTTTGCGCGGTGGCTGCATCTGGCTTTTCTACAAAGCGAAGTACGGCTTGGCTGACTTGCTCTGCGCTGGCAGGCGCGGCTTGAATGTAGCCATAGCCGGTTTCCGCTTTGTCGGGTTCGATGCCCAGCACCACGATCCCGCCTAGGCTTGCCGTGGCAATGGCTTGCTGCAGGGCATGGGTGAAACGCTCGGTATCTGTCACCGTTTGGTCGGCGGGGGTGACCACCAAAATGGGATCTTCACCACCTTCGCATGCGCTCAAGGCGGCCAGGGTGAGGGCAGCGGCTGTGTTGCGGCCTGCAGGCTCGAGCAGGGCTGCACCCAAACCAATGCCGATTTCTCGCAACTGTTCTGCGGCCAAAAAACGGTGGTCTTCGCCCGTCACGATGAGGGGTTTGGACACTTCCAGTTCGCTGTTCCCCAACTTTGAGAGCCTGAGCGAGGCTTGTTGAAACAGACTTTCTTGGCCTGTCAAACACAGAAATTGCTTCGGAAACCCCGTCCTCGACAAGGGCCACAGCCGTGTGCCAGAGCCGCCGCACAAAATGACGGGGGTGATTTTCAAGCGCATGTTCGTCGCTCAAAGCCGCTGGGCGGCATAGCCACAAGCACCACTTGTTGAGCTTGACGGGTCAATGTGGTGCAGTGGTTCACTGAATTGGTTTGAGGAATGGGTTGATCTTGGGCATAAAAAAGCGCCACTCTGACGCGGCCCATGGCGAATGAAGCTCGCAGCGTGAAAATGCCTCAGCCTCTACAACCGTGCATTTTATCCGGTGCTCGCCATGCCCCTGGCTGGCCAGGCTGGAAAGTAATTAAATCAATTGAGGCTTCGCAGGCGGCTCAGGCAGCGCCTGGGGCCGCCATGGCCTCTTGAAAAGCTCAAGCCAATTGAGCCAGCGCCGCCCTGACGTGGCTGACCGTGCGGTCAATGTGGTGCCACTTTTCCAGGCCAAACAGGCCAATGCGGAAGGTCCTGAAGTCGGCTGGCTCGTCGCACTGCAGGGGCACGCCGGCGGCGGTTTGCAGGCCAGCGGCCAGGAATTTTTTGCTGGACTGGATGTCGGGGTCTGTGGTGTAGCTCACCACCACGCCCGGGGCCTCAAAGCCCGGGGCGGCCACGCTGGGGTAGCCCGCTTGCACCAGCAACTGGCGCACTTGGCGGCCCAGCTCGATTTGTTCTTGGCGCACTTTGGTAAAACCGTAGGCCTCGGTTTCCAGCATCACCTCGCGCAGGCGCACCAGCGCGTCGGTGGGCAAGGTGGTGTGGTAGACGTGGCCGCCGGCCTCGTAGGTTTCCATGACCTGCAGCCATTTGCGCAAATCCATGGAATACGTGGTGCTTTGGGTCTGCTCAATGGCCTGGCGGGCGTGCTTGCTCATCATCACCATGGCGCAGCAAGGCGATGAGCTCCAGCCTTTTTGGGGTGCCGAGATCAGCACGTCCACGCCGGTGGCGCGCATGTCCACCCACATGGCGCC
>CANHKH010000017.1 GCA_947460165.1 Comamonadaceae bacterium | reverse complement strand
TTGGCGGTGGGCAACCACCCCCGGCACTTTTTTCATTTTTTGGCGCTCAACCACCTGGGGGCGTCCATCGTCCCGCTCAATCCAGACCACCGCGGCGGTGAAATTCGGCACGCCATGAGCTTGTCGGGTGCGCAATTGGTGGTGGCCATAGAGCCTCGCTGGTCTGAGTTGAACGCGGCCCTGCAAGAAGATGGGGCGCTGGCGCACATCGCTGTGCTGCTGGCCAGCCAATTGGCGCAGCAGTTGCCTGCCGCGCCCCCTGGCGTGGCCGCCCTGTCCGAGGACCCTTGGCGGCGAGAGGTGGCTGTGCTCTTTACCTCAGGCACTTCCGGGCCACCCAAAGGCTGCGTGCTCACCAATGAATACATGATGACCGCAGGCGCCTGGTACCGTGACTTGGGCGGTGCCTTGACGCTGCGCCATGCGCAAGAGCGGCTGCTCAACCCCTTGCCGGTGTTCCACATGAATTGCGGCATCACCAGCATTGCCACCATGTGCCTGAGCGACAACTGCCTGGTGCTGCCCGACCGCTTTCACGCCAGCACCTGGTGGGAAGACTGCGTGCAGTCGCAGGCCACGGCCATTCATTACCTGGGCATCATGCCCCCTGTGCTGTTCAAGCAATCAGCCACGCTGGCCGAGCGCCAGCACCAGATTCGCTTTGGCTTGGGGGCCGGTTGCGAGCCCAGCTTGCATCCCCAAGTCGAGGCGCGATTTGGCTTTCCGTTTGTGGAGGTCTGGGGCATGACCGAGACGGGGCGGTTTTTGAGCAACCAGCACGAGCCACGGCACACCTCAACCCGTGCCTTTGGCCGTGCGGCCGAGCCCGTGCAGGTGCGCGTGGTGGACGACCAGGACCGTGAGGTGCCTCAAGGCCAGCCGGGTCAATTGCTGGTGCGCGCCTCAGGCAGTGACCCGCGCAGGGGCTTTTTCTCAGGCTATTTGGGTCAGCCCCAAGACACCGAGCATGCCTGGCGCGGCGGCTGGTTTCACACCGGCGACGTGGTCACGCAAGATGCAGACGGCATGCTTTATTTTGTGGACAGGCGCAAAGACATCATCCGCCGCTCGGGCGAAAACATCTCGGCGGCCGAGGTGGAAGCGGTGCTGGCCGCCCACCCGGCGGTGGCCCGCGTGGCCGTGATGGCCGTGCCCGACGAATGGCGCGATGAAGAGGTGTTGGCCACCGTGGTGCTGGCCCCCGGTCACCTGGCCCATGAGAGTCTTGCGCAGAGTTTGCAAGCCCATTGCCTGGCGCTGCTGGCCTACTACAAGGCACCCGCTTGGTGGGTGTTCAGGGACAGCCTGCCCGTGACCGCCACCAACAAAGTCGCTAAAAACTTGATTTTTGCCTCTGGCGAGGACCCGCGCGCGCAAGGGCTGGACTTGCGCGCATTCAAAAAACGACCCACCCCCTGACCTGTGCTTTTGACCCCACCCCATGCCTATTGCCCATGACATTGTGCTGGCCGCTCCAGCCCGCACCCCTTTCGGAGATTTTGGTGGCAGCCTGCGCGACATACCGCTGACGCAGTTGGCCGTGCATGCTGCCCGCGCCAGCCTGGCGCGCAGCGGCCTGGCCGAGGCTGACATTGACCACTTGGTGTATGCCAACACCGTGCCTGTGGACCCCGACAGCTTGTTCGGTGCGCGCGTGATTTCTGGCGCCATGGGCCTGCCGCACACGGTGCCTGCACTCACGGTCAGCCGCGGCTGCGGCGCCGGCCTGCAGGCCATCGTTTCTGCTGCGGAGCAAATCATCTCTGGCCATTCCCGCGTGGCCCTGGCCGGCGGCGCTGAAAACTACAGCCGCGCCCCCTTTGTGTTGCGCACCGGCCGTTGGGGCCACAAGCGGGGCGACCAAAACCTGCAGGACTGGCTGGAAAACACCTACCGCGACCCTTTCACGCGCGAGTACATGGGCCAAACGGCTGAAAACTTGGCCCGTGAACACGGTCACCTGCGACTGGACATGGACGACTGGGCCCTGATGAGCCAGCAGCGCGCCGGCCAGGCCATGGCCAGTGGTTTTTTGGCGCGCCAGATCGAACCCATTGAGCTCAGGCAGGGCAAGGTCACCCGCCTCATGAGCCTCGATGAATTTCCTCGCCCAGACATGACAATGGCGCGCCTGCAGCAGCTGCGCCCCTCTTTTGAGGCTCAGGGCCAGGTGACGGCGGGCAATTCCAGTGGCGTCACCGACGGCGCGGCCTTTGTCACGGTGCTGGACGCCCAGGCCGCCCGTGAACGCGGCGTCAAGGCCGAAGCCAGGCTGCTGGACTGGGCCACCGTGGGTGTGGAGCCCCGCCTCATGGGCATGGGGCCGGTGCCCGCCGTGCGCCAACTGCTACAGCGCAATCAACTGGCGGTGTCCGACATTGACTACTTTGAGATCAACGAGGCCTTTGCCGTGGTCAATTTGCACGCCGAGCGCGAGTTGGGCCTGCCGCGTGAGCGCACCAACCTCTACGGCGGCGGCATCTCCATAGGTCACCCCCCGGGTGCCACCGGACTGCGCATGACCATGACCGCCATGCATCACCTGCACGACACGGGCGGGCGCTATGCCGTCATGGCGCTGTGCATAGGCGCAGGGCAGGGCATGGCCTTGCTGATTGAGAACCTCTTGCGCCCCCATTGACGAGAACCCCCACTTTTTTTCAGCCCACCCCAGGAGACAAGCATGACCTCACGCGTTCAACCTCGCACCAGCCCTTTGTCTGGCCCTATGTCTGGCCCTATGTCTGGCCCTTCACGCCGCACTGTCCTGGCGGGCCTCGTGGCCAGCGCCGTGGCACCTGCGGCCTGGGCCCAAGCGGCGAGCTTTCCCAACAAGCCCATCCGCATCATCATGCCCTGGGCGGCTGGCGGTGGAGGCGACGTGCTGGTGCGGGCCATGCTGCCTGCGCTGTCGCAGCGCTTGGGCCAGGCGGTGGTGGTGGACAACCGACCCGGCGCCATTGGCACCATAGGCAGCTTGGCTGCGGCGCGCAGCCCGGCCGACGGTTACACCTTGGTGTATGGCGCGGCCGATTCGCATTCGATTGCGCCGCACATCCTCAAGCAGTCGCCTTACGACTCTAAAAAAGACTTTGTGGCGGTGGCCCCCATTGGCTTTACGCCCTTGGCGCTGGTGGTGCATGCCTCGCACCCTGCCAAAAACTTTGCGCAGTTCCTGCAAATGGCCAAAGAAGCCAAAGAGCCTTTGACCTTTGGTTCCTGGGGCCTGGGCAGCTCTGGCCAGATCACCATGGAGGCGCTCAAACAAGTGGCCGGCATCAACTTGCTGCATGTGCCCTACAACGGCACGGCGCCGCTGATGCAGGCGCAACTGGCCAACCAGATCAACAGCGCCATCGTGCCCGTTCCCGTGGCTGCAGGCCATGCCCAAAGCGGCTTGGTGCGCATGCTGGTCATCACCGCCCGCGAACGCCTGCCTGGCTACACCGACATTCCCATCATGAAAGAGCTGGGCATTGCCATTGACATGGGCCCTTGGCTGGGCTTTTTGGCGCCCGCTGGCACGCCCGCTGACATTGTGGCCAAGCTCAATGCCGCCTTTGACGGCGCCATGGCCGAGCCCAGCGTCAAGGAGACCATGGGCAAAATGTCCATGGTGGCCGACCGCATGAGCCCACAGGCTTACCAGAGCTTTTACAACAATGAATATGACCGCTGGGGCACCTATATCCGCACGGCCAACGTGAAGCTCGACTGAGCGCCAGCACTGAGCCAGCTCAGTTCAGCACAGGTCCTGGGCCGGGCCTGTGTGCGCGAATGAGCTTGTCAATCCCTTCGGTGGCGCTGCTTACTTGAGGTCTGGCCCGGAGACTGGGCCCACAGCAAGGCTTTGCCTAGGTGTTCTGGGCAGGCTTGTCCGCAATGGTGCGCCTGCCTTGGGCCACATCGGCCATCAAGGGCAGGGCCGCTGCATCGACCATGCAGTCGCAAAACAGCGTGCGCTCGTTGGCACGCCCTTCTTCTGTCGACCAGGCAGACGCTTGACGCACCAGCTGTTTGATGTGAGCGCAGGCCCGTGCGGGCACCGCTTGCAACTGCTTGGCCAAGGCTTGTGCGTGGGCCAGTGCATCTTTCACACAGGCGCTGGCCAGACGCAACTGCACCAACTCTTGCGGATGAAAAACATGGGCAGTCAGCAAGCAATGCAAGGCCGCGCTGGTGCCCAGCAGGCGGGCCAGGGCTTGCGTGCCGCCTGCACCAGGCAGCAAACCCAGGTTGAGTTCGGGCAGGCCCAACTGGAAATCACCCGACTGCACAACGCGCAAATCGCAGGACAAGGCGAGCTCAAAACCACCCCCCATGGCCACACCGTTGAGCGCGGCAATGAAGATCAAATCGCTGCGCTCAATCACGTCCATGCAGCGGTGAATGCCGCCTTGCGGCACAGGGCGGTCTAGCTTGAATCGCTTGCCACGCGAGGCCATGGCTTGGGCCCGTTGGTGCAGCACAGCCACGTCGTAGTGGCGCACAAACACGCCCTCGTCGCGCCCGGTCAGAATCACCACCCGACCCTCTGGCCACAGCTCTTTGTCTTCCAAGCGATGCAACACCTCCAAGAGCTCGTTTTCCATGGCCTCGTCCATCAAACCCTGCTTGGGGTTGAACAGGCGAACCAGGGCGACTGCGCCCTCTAAAACGCAATCCACGCGTGTGCCTTGGTACATGGTCAACCTTTTTGAAGCTTCTTAAATGCAAACCACTTTATCAGTCCCCCTGCTGCAAGGTGGAGGTCTCAGCCGCACTCAGCCCACCTTGGCCCCGCCGACTCTGGTTTACCCTGACGGCTGCCATCCAACATTGCTATTGCAAACAGTGCAATTGATATTGGACCCGGGCTGCACGCTTTTATAAAATCCTTAAAGTTATCAGCCATTCGGTCTGAGCTGTGTGCTCAGGGTGCCAAGCCGGCTGGTATGCCGATTTGCTATCTCTTACAGCCTGTGTGCCTTCAATTTTCTCTGTCCCTCGCGCCCTGAAGCCTTGTGTCTCGATGTGTGCGCCCTCTGGCGCGCTAGCCTCACGCCAACAACTTGCCCATGACCCCCACCAACCCCCCAGCCATCCGTGGTTTTGTCATTGACCGGCAAGACGGCAGCCCGCAGCTGCCCGGCAGCTTGCACACCAACCGCCGCCTGGCCCAGTGGCTGGATCTGAGCCAGCCCGGCCAGGTGCAGGTCTTCATTGGCAAGGTGGAACTGGGGCAGGGCATCTTGACGGCTTTGCAACTCATCGTGGCCGAGGAGTTGGATGTGCCTTGGTCGGCCGTGCGCATGCACAGCGCCAACACCGCCCACGGGCCGGACGAGGGCGTCACCTCCGGCAGCTTGTCGGTGCAAGACAGCGGCGGCGCCTTGCGCCAAGCCTGTGCCGAAGTGCGGGCCATGGCCCTGCAGCGCGCGGCCGAAGTGTCTGGCCATGAGCGGGGCTCCATCAGCGTTCGCGAGGGCGTGTTTTACTCGGCCCAAGGCGCCGAGTTGGGCCATTACGCCAGCTTGCTCCAGGGCGTGGACTTGGACATCGAATGCCCGCTCGCGGCCCAACCCAAAGCGCCGCAAGACAGGCGCTTGATGGGCCAAGCCAAGCCACCCCGGCTGGACCTGGCCGACAAGGTCTTTGGCCACGCCCGGTTCATTGCAGACTTGCGCCTGCCAGGCATGCTGCACGGCCGGGTGCTTCGCCCGCCCACCATGGATGCGACCTTGGCGCATTGGCCAGCAGAAGTTGTCACGGCACTGGGTGATGGCGTGCAAATTTGGCGCGACGGCCGCTTTGTGGCCGTGCTCGCTGCCCAGGAGCGTCAAGCCGATGCAGCTTGTGCCAAGCTTGCGGCCCAGCTGCGCTGGCAAGCGGGCAGCGCCATGCCCGAGCCGCATGACTTGGACGGGTTTTTGCAGCGTGCACCCCACCAAACCACCGTCACGGCCGAGCGTGGCCAAGCCGTGGACGACTGGCCCAGCGACGGTTTGCAGCACAGCGCGGTCTACCTCAAGCCTTACCTGGCCCACGCCTCCATTGGCACCTCGTGTGCCGTGGCCTTGTGGGACGGCCAGCAGTTGCAGGTGTGGTCGCACAGCCAGGGCATACACAACCTGCGCGACGACTTGGTCAAGGCCTTGGCGGCCGAGCCCACGCCCGTGGCCAAAGAGCAGATCGTGCTGCGCCATGTGGAGAGCGCGGGCTGCTACGGCCATAACGGCGCCGACGACGTGGCCTTTGACGCCGTGCTCATGGCCTTGCGCTGCCCGGGCCAGCCTGTGCGGGTGCTGTGGTCGCGCGCTGACGAATTGACGCACGGCCCTTTTGCCGCAGCCCACCGCGTGGCCCTGCGCGCCCGCGTGGACGAGCAAGGCCGCATCAGCCATTGGCAGCATGCGCTGTGGGCCAATGGCTACAGCACGCGCCCTGGCCGTGCGGCAGCGCCTGCGCTCTTGGCCGCCACCCAAAGAGAGCTGGCCACGGCCATGCCCATTCCCGTCAACCCGCCGCTGGCCGCCGGGGGCGGTGCCGAGCGCAACGCGGTGCCCGCCTACCAGGTGCCCAACCTGCAGGTGCTCAACCACCGGCTGCTGGTCATGCCCTTGCGCACGTCTGCCATGCGGGCGCTGGGTGCTTTTGCCAATGTGTTTGCCATCGAGTCTTTTGTGGACGAGCTGGCCTCCAAATGTGGCCAAGACCCGCTGGCTTTTCGCAAGCAGCACCTGGACGACCCCCGGGCCTTGGCCGTGCTGGAAAAAGTCACCTCGCAGTCCAGCTGGTGGGGGCAAAAAGAGCCCGAAGGCGTGGGCCAGGGCCTGGCCTGGGCGCGGTATAAAAATTCAGGCGCCTGGTGCGCGGCCATTGCCCGCGTGCAAGTCACTGAGCAAGTGCGCGTGCTGCAGATTGACTTGGCGGTCGACGTGGGCATGGTGGTGGACCTGGACGGCGTCATCAACCAAATGGAAGGCGGCGCAGTGCAGGCCACCAGCTGGGCGATCAAGGAGCAGGTGAGCTTTGACGCCCAAGGCGTCACCTCCAACGACTGGGTGACTTACCCCTTGCTGCGCTTTTCCGAGGTGCCCGAGGTGCGCGTGCATGTGATTGACCGGCCCGACCAAGCGCCCTTGGGCGCGGGTGAGGCCGCCCATGGTCCTGTGGTTGGCGCCCTGGGCAACGCCGTGTGCCAGGCCCTGGGCGTGCGCGTGCGCGAGCTGCCTTTGAGCCCTGACAACTTGCTGCGCGCCGTGCATGCGGCCGACGCGCTTTGAGCGTTTTTTCACTGCTTTCTGGCAACACCCGGAGCCTTTCGTGACCTCACCCATGTTTCATGTCAACCAACAAGCCGTGCGCTTTGCCGGTGACCCGCAGGCCAATTTGCTGTCGGTCTTGCGCGGCGAGCTGGGCCTGAGTGGCCCCAAGTTCGGCTGCGGCCAAGGCGAGTGCGGCGCTTGCACGGTGCTGGTCGATGGCCGGCCGCAAACCTCGTGCAACCTGCCGGTGTGGTCTGTGCAGGGCAGCCAAGTCACCACGCTCGAAGGCCTGGGCACGCCCGAGGTGCCGCATGCGCTGCAAACCGCCTTCATTGAAGAGCGCGCCGCCCAATGCG
Organism: Comamonadaceae bacterium; assembly: GCA_947460165.1. Taxonomy (GTDB): domain Bacteria; phylum Pseudomonadota; class Gammaproteobacteria; order Burkholderiales; family Burkholderiaceae_C; genus Polaromonas. The sequence continues at coordinate 11,668 of CANHKH010000017.1, read as the reverse complement.
GCTACTGCGTCTCGGGCATCTTGACCGCAGCCAGCGCGCTCTTGGCCGCCAACCCCAGTCCCAGCCGGCAGGACATTGCCCAGGCGCTGGACAAGCACCTGTGCCGCTGTGGCGCGCACAACCGCATGGTGCGCGCCATTGAAAAAGCCGCCCAGCAGCTGGCCAAGACCGCCTGATTTTTTTCATTTCCGCCACTTTGGCCGCTTTTTAAGCCTCACCTTCCCATGCTTCACAACCGCCTTTTCCCTTCGGTCCAATCCCACAGCCCCGGCTGCTTTTGGTTTTGCAGCTGCTCCGGCCTGCCCATCGTGCCCGGTGGCGGCGGTGGGGCTGCTGAGCCTCAAGGCCGCGCACCTGTGGTGATCAAAGGCCAAAAAGCCCGTACCGTGGACGTGCACGCGCATTGCTACTTTCAGGCCGCACTTGACCTCATGGGCGAGGAGGCCAAAGCCGTGCTGCCGCCCGTCAAAGGCGTGCCTGAGCACTTTTTGCAAGTGGAGCTGCAAATGGCGGCCCGGCTGGAGGCCATGGACCGCATGGGCGTGGACATGCAGGTGCTGAGCATCAACCCCTTTTGGTACAAAAAAGACCGCGACACCGCCGAGGCGATTTGCCGCATCCACAACAGCAATTTGGCCGAACTCTCGGCCCGCCAGCCCAAGCGCCTGGCCGCCTTTGCCTCGCTGCCCATGCAGTTCCCTGACTTGGCCGTGGCCATGCTGGAAGAAGCCGTGAAAAAGCAAGGCCTCAAAGGCGCGGCCATAGGCGGCAATGTGGCCGGCATCGACTTTGCACACCCGCAGTTTCACCCGGTGTTGGCCAAGGCCCAAGAGCTGGGTGTGATGCTGTTTGTGCACCCGCAAAGCACGCCCGAGCTGCAAGCGCGCTTCAAGGGCAACGGCTGGCTGTCCAATGTGATTGGCAACCCGCTGGACACCACCATCGCCTTGCAAAAGCTCATTTTTGAAGGCGTTTTTGACAAGTTTCCCGAGCTCAAGGTGCTGGGTGCGCACGGCGGTGGGTTTTTGGGCTCCTACGCCCCGCGCATGGACCGCAGCTGCTTTGTGTCGCCACAAAACTGCAACCCCGAGATCGTGCTCAAGAAAAAGCCCACCGAGTACATCCGGCACATTTACTTTGACGCGCTGGTCTTCACGGGCGAAGCCTTGCGCCATTTGGCCGCTGAAGTGGGTGCCAGCCAGATCATGATGGGCACCGACCACCCCATCCCCTGGGAAGAAGACCCGGTCTCCCACGTCATGGCCACCCCCGAGCTCAGCGACGACGATCGCCTGGCCATCTTGGGTGAAAACGCCATCCGCGTGCTGGGCTTGGCACCGTGACGCGCAGTCGAACAAGTTTTTTATTCAACCTACAGAGAGACAACATGAAAATTTCTACCATTTTGAGCCGCCGCACGGCCCTGTGCTTGGCAGTCAGCAGCATGACCCTGGCCTTGCCCGTCCACGCGCAAAGCAACTACCCCGACAAGCCGATTCGCCTGATCGTGCCGCTGGCCGCTGGCAGCGCGGTGGACGTGGCCGCCCGCATCTTGGCGCAAAAAATGTCCACCAACATGGGCCAGCCCTTTGTGATTGAAAACATCACCGGCGCCTCGGGCCTGATAGGCGCCGAGCGCGTGGCCAAGGCTGCCGCCGACGGCTACACCCTGGGCGGCTTCAACGACAGCTTGCTGACCATGGTGCCCAACCTGAACCGCAACACGCCGTTCAACCCGGTCACCGACTTTGCCCACATCTCGCAAGTGGCCACCATCGAATTCTCTATTTCTGTGGCGACCACCTCGCCCTATAAATCCACCACCGAGCTGGTGGCGGCAGCCAAAGCGGCGCCTGGCAAGCTCACCTACTCCTCGGGTGGCAGCGGCAGCCCCCAGCACCTGGCCGGCGCTTTGTTCACCGCGCACACCGGCATAGACATGAAGCATGTGCCTTACCGCGGCGCCAGCCAAGCCGCTCTGGACGTGGCAGGCGGCCAAATTGACGTGGCCTTTCAAGGCATTGCCACGGTGTCTGCTTTGCTCAAAGGCGGCAAGCTGCGCATGATTGGCGTGTTTGCAGATGCCCGCAACAGCGAGTACCCCGACGCCCCCACGGTGAAAGAGCAAGGCATTCAAGGCTTTGACTTCAGCACCTGGTTCTCTTTGGCCGCCCCCAAAGGCACGCCCAAGCCCATCGTTGACCGCTTGCAAAGCGAAGTGGTCAAGGCGCTCGCCGACCCCGAAGTCAAAGCCCGCTTCGCAGGTCTGGGCCTCAAAGCCAACGGCCTGCGTCCTGAGCAGACCACCAACTTGGTGCGCGACCAGTTGGCCCGTTACGCCAAAGCCATCAAAGACAACAACATCCAGGCGGAGTGAGTTGACTTGACTGCTGGCCTGTGAAGTCGTCCGTCGCTGCCCAGGCAAGGATGGCCTCGCAGGTCAAAGTCGTGGCGCTTTCGGGTGCCGGTAGGGACACGGGGAGCAGCCACGCGCGTCAATCCCCCTTGATGCCTTTTTCCTTGATGATGGCTGCATAGCGGCGTGTGTCGGCGGCATTGAGTGCCAACAGCTGTGCTGGCGTCATCGGGGTCGGTTCTGCCCCCAAGCTGCGGATGACTTGCGTGAGCGCTGGCGTGACCAAGATGCGGTTGATCTCGCGGTTGAGCCGCTCTATCACGGGCTGCGGTGTGCCAGCAGGCGCATAAAAACTGTGGGTGGAGCCCCCGTCATAACCTTTGAGGCCCAGCTCAGCCAGGGTGGGCGTGTCTGGGTAAAGAAATGAGCGCTTGGTGCTGCCCACGGCCAGCAAGCGCAAAGCTCCAGAGCGGATGTGAGGCGCGGCAATGCCAGGGTCAAAGAAAAAGTCGAGGTTGCCCGCCAGCAAGTCCTGCAGGGCGGGCGCCGAGCCTCGGTAGGGGATGTGCACCGCATACATGCCGGCCATGCTTTTGAGCATCTCGGCGCCTATGTGCGGCGTCGAGCCGTTGCCCGGGCTACCATAACTGAGCTTGCCTGGGTTGCTGCGGGCAAACTTTTGCAAATCGGCAAAGCTTTGGAAGGGCGAGTTGGCGCGCACCACCAAGAACAGCTCCAGCCGTGCGGTGGCGGCCACCGGAAGCAAGTCTTTGTCAGGGTCGTAGGGCAGTTTGGCCGTGATGGTGGGCACCACCACCATGGTGCTGCCGGCCGCCATCAGCAAGGTGTAGCCATCGCCCGGGGACTTGGCAGCCACATCCGCCCCGACGATGCCGCCTGCGCCCGTGCGGTTTTCCACCAGCACCGGCACGCCCAGCGCTTGCGACAAAGGCGTGGCCACCGCACGGCCCAGCACATCGGGCGAACTGCCTGCAGCGACATTGACAATCACCCGTATCGGCTTGCTGGGCCAGTCCTGGGCCAAGGCGACCAGGGGGGTCATCAGCATGCCCAGTAAGCAGGCGCCAAGGGTGGTTCGGCGTGAAGGTGTGTGCATCTTTGGAGTCTCCTTTGTAGGGGGCATGGAAGGGTTTCAGCGTGGCCGGGGGCTGAGCTTGTTGTCAATCGGCCTTGATGCCTTTTTCTTTGATGATGGCCGCAAAGCGGCGCGTGTCGGCGGCATTGAGTGCCAGCAGTTGGGTGGGTGTCATGGGGCTGGGCTCTGCCCCCAGGCCTCGTATCACTTGCGTGAGCGCTGGCGTGACCAAAATGCGGTTGATCTCGCGGTTCAGCCGCTCTATCACGGCCGCGGGTGTGCCAGCCGGGGCATAAAAACTGTGGGTGGAGCCCCCGTCATAGCCTTTGAGACCCAGCTCATCCAAAGTGGGTGTTTCCGGATACAGAAAAGACCGTTTGGTGCTGCCCACGGCCAGCAAGCGCAAAGCGCCAGAGCGAATGTGAGGCGCGGCAATGCCTGGGTCTAAGAAAAAATCGAGGTTGCCCGCCAGCAGGTCCTGCAGGGCGGGGGCCGAGCCCCGGTAGGGAATGTGCACCGCATACATGCCGGCCATGCTTTTGAGCATCTCGGCGCCTATGTGCGGTGTGGAACCGTTGCCCGGGCTGCCATAACTGAGCTTGCCCGGGTTGCTGCGGGCAAACTTTTGCAGATCGGCAAACGTTTGGTAGGGCGAGTTGGCACGCACCACCAAGAACAGCTCCAGCCTTGCGGTGGCGGCCACGGGGAGCAGGTCCTTGCTGGGGTCATAGGGCAGTTTGGCGTTCAAGGTGGGCACCACCACCATGGTGCTGCCTGCGGCCATGAGCAAGGTGTAGCCATCGCCTGGGGACTTGGCCGCCGCGTCCGCACCGACAACGCCGCCTGCGCCAGCGCGGTTCTCCACCAGCACGGGAACCCCCAGTGCTTGCGACAAGGGCGTGGCCACCGCGCGGCCCAGCACATCGGGTGAACTGCCCGGGGCAAAATTGACGATCATTCTGATCGGCTTGCTGGGCCAGTCTTGGGCCCAGGCGACCAAGGGGGTCATCCACATGGCCAGTAAAAAGGCGCCAAGGGCTGTTCGGCGTGAAGGTGTGTTCATTGTGTCGTCTCCTGTGTTGGGGCAAGGCCGCGCATGCTCATAAAAAACGCAGCTTCTCTGCAGGCGCGACACCCATTGCCAAAACGTGTATCGTAAAAGTTCAGAGACCTTGATGAAGCCTGTTCGCAGCGAAGGCCTATATCGTCAAGGGAGAAAGCATGGCGCACCCCTGATGGTCATGGCGACCAGGCAGTTGCGGTGAGGGTGCACAGCTCAAAGGCGCCTGCCAATGATTTGCTCAGGCGACAGACAAGGCGCATGGAGCTTGCCTCAGGCCCTGCGGTGCACCGCAGGGCTTGGCTTTAGACCGCTTACTCCGGCGTTTTGCGGCGCAGCTGCCACGCAGGCAGGGCTTGTGGGTTGCACAGCAAGGGCGGCGCATGACCACCCCAGAGCGCCTGCACATTGGCGATGGTGGCGCTGATCAAGGAGGTGTCTGCTTCCAAGGTGTGGCCGACGCGGTGGGGCGTCAGGATCACAGTGTCCAGGCTTCGCAGCGCAGAATCGGCTGGCAAGGGCTCTTTTTGAAACACGTCCAGCGCGGCACCGGCCAAGCGCTTTTGCGCGAGCAAGTCGGCCAGGGCCGCCTCGTCCACCGTGGAGCCCCGGGACAGGCTGATGAAAAACGCCGAGGGTTGGAGCAGTTCTAAATGCCTTCGACTCACCACGGGTGGTGCACCTGCGATGGCGCCGGCCAGCACGCAGACCACATCGCTCTCGCGCATCAAGGTGTCCAGGCCGCTGAGCTCGACATGCTCTGGCAGTTCTCCAGGCTGGTCGCGGCGGCTGTAAACCAAGATGCGAACACCCCACGGGCGAAGCAATTGGGCCACCAGGGCGCTGATGCGCCCCCAGCCCACCAGGCCCACGGTTTTGCCCCACAGGGACTGGGCTTTCAAGGGGTAGGGCCGTGGCAGGTTGTCCCGCATGGCCAGTCGCGAGCCGTCCAAGTCGTGGACCAAGTTGAGCATGAGCATGACGGCGGCTTCAGCCATGCCTCGGTGGTTGTCGGGGGTGGCCGCATTGGCCACCAAAATGCCGCGCTCTGTCGCCGCGTTCACATCAAAGCCATCGGTGCCCGAGACGCAAGACACCACCGCATGCAATCGGGGCGCCGCATCAAACACTTGGGCCGACATGGGCATGTTGCCAAAACCGACGGCCATTTGCACCTGCGCCATCAGCTTGGGATCGCCCAGCAGCGCCTGCACATGGGGCAAGTTGTGGTGAGGAATGTGTTGCGCCGCCAGCCATTGGCGCACACCATCGAGCAAGGGGTCGAGGTGGGGCATTTCAGGCAAGGCACAAACGGCAACGCTCATGGTGTCAGATGTCTCGTGGCAAGGTGGAACGGTGCCCCGTGCCTTGGGGCACGGGCAGGGCAGGCAAGGGGGTGGCGCTCAGTCGCGGTAAGACGAGTCTGTCCGGTCGAGCAGCCGCAGCATGGCAGGCCACTCCATGCGGCCCAAGGGGCTTTCGCCTTCTTGGTATTCGGCGACGGAGCGGCTGGTGAAGCCGCGCTCGCACGTCGCTTGTGACACCTCGTGCGGGGTGCTGGTCAGCTCTTGCCCGGTGGCCATGGCATCCATCTGGGCTTGCATGGCTTTTTCGAGGTGAGACATCATGCTGAACGCCATGGGGATGCTGGAGCCCGCGACCAAGGTGCCATGGTTGCGCAAAATCATCACGGACTTGTCGCCCAAGTCGCGTTGCAAGGAGGCGCGCTCGTCGAGGTCGATGGAGAGGCCCTCGGAGTCGTGATAAGCCACTTGGCCGTAAAACAAATTGGCGTGCTGCGACAAGGGCAGCAAGCCGCACTTGAGCATGGACAGGGCCATGCCCGCGCGGGTGTGCGAGTGCAGCACACAGGCCGCATCGGGCCGGGCTTGGTGGATGGCGCTGTGGATCACAAAGCCGGCCTTGTGCACTTTGTGGGGCGAGCCATCGACTTTGTTGCCTTCCAGATCGATTTTGACCAAGCTGGAGGCCGTGATTTCATCAAAGGTGTGGCCAAAGGGGTTGAGCAAAAAATGCTGGTTGTCGCTGCCTGGCACCACCGCAGAGATGTGGGTGTAAATCAAATCGGTCCAGCCAAAGTGCGCCGCCAAGCGGTAGCAGGCGGCCAGTTGCACGCGGGTCTCCCACTCTTGCGCGCTGACTTTGTTTTTCACCCCATCGCGGGGGGACAAGGCACTGATTGAGGCATTCATAAAGGTCTCCGGGATGAAAGGCGAGAAAAGGGCAGGGCGCTCACCCATGGCGAACAAGGCCGCGCCGTCAGTCCATCAAGTTGGGCAGCCACACCGCCACCATGGGAAAGAAAAACACCAGCACCAGCACCAAAATGCTCATGATGACGTAAGGCGTGACCGCTTTGAAAATATGGCCCATGGTGACTGCGGGCGGGGCCACCCCTTTCATGGTCATCAGCAACATGCCATGCGGGGGCAGCAACATGCCCAGTTGCATGCAAATGAGGAACATCACGCCAAACCACACGGGGTCCACTTGCAAGCTGGTGACCACCGGCATGAAGATGGGCAAGGTGATCATCATCATGCTGACTTGGTCGACAAAAATGCCCAAAAAAATCAGCAAGGCCATCATGGCCGCCACCACCACCCAGGTCTCCAACTCTTGCCCCGTGATCCACTGCACCAAGCCGTTGCTGGCGCCAGAGAAAGACAGGATTTGCGAAAACGTGGTGGCCCCCACAATGATGAACAAAATCATGCCTGAGATGCTGATGGTGCCCAACAAGGCGCCGACCAGGTTTTTCAGCGTCAGCGCCCGGTAGGCCATGGCAAACAGCATGGTGGCCAAAGCGCCAATGGCGGCCGACTCGGTGGGCGTGGCCCAGCCCGAGGTCATGGATGCGATGACGATGACGAAAATGGATGTCAGCGGCAGCACGTACAAAACAAACAAACGGTATTTGTCCCAGCCCCGGTAGGGCGTGCTTTCACCCATGGGTGCCAAGCTCGGTTGCAAGCGCGAGCGCACGATGATGTAGGCTACAAAGGCCACTGAAAGCAGCAAGCCCGGCATCACCCCACCGAGCAGCAGCTTGGAAATCGAGATGCCTGAGAGCGAGCCCAAGAGCACGGTCAGCGCTGAAGGGGGAATGAGCATGTCCACCGCACCAATGGCCATGATGGGGCCGGTGGCCATGGTGGGGTGGTAGCCGCGCGCCAACATCACCGGCACCATCAGGCTGCCCAGCATGGCGGTGGTCGCAATGGTCGAGCCCGAGATGGCCGAAAACACCGTGCCCGCCACCACTGCCACCACGGCCAAGCGACCGGGCACCTCTTTGATCAAGCGTTCTATGCCGTCAATGACCTTGACCGCCAGCCCGGTGTGGAACAGCACCTCGCCCATCAGCACAAACAAGGGAATGGGGGTGAGTGCCGCGCTGGACACCGACACCACGCTGGAGCGGGCCAGTTGCACCAAGCCGGGCTCGCCGCCCAGGTAAAGCCAAGCGCCCACCAAATTGATGACCAAAAAGCCAAAGGCGACCGGCAGCCCCAAAAAAATGAGCACGGTCGAGCCGCCCAGCAGCAACCAAGCGGCCAACTCCCAGTTCATGATGCAGACACCGCATCGTCGCGCGGCCCCTTGTCGGCGTGCAGCAAGCGGTGCATGCGAAATACCATTTCTATGGACAGCAACGCGAATGCCACCGGCATGGGTGCCAGCGACCACCACTCAGGGGTGACCAAGGTTTTGATGGCCAGTGAGCCCGACTTGTAGCTGGCCATCAAAGCGCTCCAGCTGTAGAACATCATGAGCAAGCAGCAGGCCAAACCCAGCAGATCGGCCAGCCATTCGGTGTACCAAGCCAGGGTTTTGGGGATGGCTCTGAGCACAATGTCGACCCGGATGTGCTGCCCGCGACGCAGCAGCCACGGGGCGGCCAGCATGGTGATGAGCATGAGCATGCTCTCGGAGACTTGGTTGGCCCAGTCCACCCCCATCATGCCGGGCACCAAGGGCACGTTGCGCAGCAGCACATCGGCGCTGATGATGAGCACCATGCCCAGCAGCAAGCCGGCTGCCAGCATGGCCAAGGCGGTGAACAGATGTCCGAACCAGTTTTGCAGCAGTTGCACGTCAAGCATTCAGCCATGCAGCGCATGGCAGCTGTCCACACATGGGTGCGCTTATTTGCTCAGGGCTTGTTTGAGCTTGGGGCCGTACTCGGGGCTGTTTTTGATCACGCCCGCCCAGCCTGACTCGTAGGCTTTGTCCAGGTATTGCTTGGCGGTGGCGGCGTCAAATTTGATGGTTTGGATGCCGGCCTGCTCTTGGCGCTTGATCTCGTCTTCGCTGTTCTTTTTCCAGTAAGCGGTGTTGTCGGCTTCCAGCTCCAGCATGTGCTTTTGCAGCAAATCGCGCTGCTTGGGGTTGAGCTTTTTCCACACATCCAAATTCACCACCAGCGAGACCTCGGCGTTGTAAAAGCCAGGCTCCACGCGGAATTTGGTCATTTTTTGCCAATTTTGATCGAACAAGCCGGTCAGCGGCCAGCCATAGCCATCGACCACGCCGCGCTCCAAGGCGGTGTACACCTCACCTGGCGCCGTGGTGATGACCGTGCCGCCCAAGGCTTGGAAAAAGTCGCGGTACACCGGGGTGATGCGCAGCTTGAGCCCGGTCAAATCGGCCTTGTCGATTTTTTTGGTCAGGTACAGGTAAAAAGGTTGCTGCTCGCCCATGCGGCCGAGGTAATACATATTGGCTTTTTTGGCCCAGATCTCGTTGATGAGGTCAAAGGCGCCGCTCTTGCGCTGCTCGGTGATGGTCAGCTGAGCCATCTTCAGTGCATCGGCCTCAGGCATGAGGTTGGTGTAGAAAGCGCCCGTGGTCAGGGCCATGTCGACCACACCCGTTTTGACCGCGTTGCCAACTTCAAAGGGGGGGATCGCCTTGGGCCCACCAATGAAGTTCATTTGCAACACGCCCTTGCCCTCTTTGTTGAGCTTGTCAAACATTTGCTGCATGCGAATGACATAGCTCAAATTTTCGGCAAAACCACTGACCACCCGCAAGGTGGTTTCTTGGGCTTGTGCCGCCAAGGGCATGACCAAGGCGGTGCACAGGCTGGCAATGGAGAGTTTGGTCAGGAATTTCATGGGTTTCGCTCGTTGAGGTAAATCGGCGCTGACTTTGCTTCGCGCGAATGTAAATAATTTATCAGTCTCGGTGGGTGGCTTCAATCAGCAATGACCCCAATGGCAGTGATGACCCATTGTGCGAATGGGTGGGCGAGAGCGCGCCAGCCCTGAGCTGGGGCTGGTCGCAGACCGGCTTATTTGTTGTGCTCTGCCGAGATGGGACTGGTCTGGCCCGACTCGGTGATGGTGCGGGTGGCGTGGACCGAGGCGTAGGTCCAGAAAATCTTCATGGGTTCGGTGGCCGACTGGTTGCGAAAGCGGTGCGACACATTGGGCGGCAAGAAGGTGGTGTCAAAGGGCTTGAGTTCGTGGACTTCGCCATTGATGTCCAAAAAGGCATGGCCTTCGAGCAGCATCACGCTTTCTTCGCAGTTGTGGCTGTGAAAGGGAATGGCCGTGCCGCCTGCAAATTCGGTGATGCCGTTGATGAAGGTGCTCGCGCCCAAGCTGGGCAGCACCAGCGGTGTGGTGCGGGCGCCGCCGCCACGGTCGTGGCTTTTGATTTGGTCGGGGCGCAGAACGGCGTGGGTGAGGGTGGTCATGAAGAACTCCAGGTGAGTTAAATCCAGTGGTGCGATGATTTCAGTGGGGCGCCATCAGGTCTTGTTCGGACCACGCCACACGGTTTTGATGTTCACAAACTCGTGCATGCCCAGCATGCCCAACTCGCGGCCATAGCCCGAGGCCTTGATGCCGCCAAAAGGAATGCGCGGATCCGAGGCGACCATGGCGTTGATGAACACCGCACCCGACTGGATGTGCCGGGACAAGCGCTGTGCTTGGTCCAGGTCACGCGTCCACAATGAGGCGCCCAAACCAAAGGGGCTGTCGTTGGCAATGCGCACGGCCTCTTGGGCATTGGCCACACGCAAGATGGCCGCAGCTGGGCCAAAGGTTTCTTCACGCGCCACGGTCATGTGGGGCAGCACATGGTCAAACACCGTGGGCTCGTAAAACGCGCCCGCGCCGGGCAGGGCTTGGCCGCCCATCAAGAGCTTGGCGCCTTCTTGGACGCTGGCTTGCACCTGGTTGTCCAGCTCTTGGCGCAGGTTCATGCGCGCCATGCTGCCCTGGGTGGAGCTGGCGGAAAAGGGGTCGCCCACCACCAACTGGCGGGCCGTGGCGCAAAAGGCCTCGACGAATTGGTCGGCCACGCTGGCTTCCACAATAAAGCGCTTGGCCGCAATGCAGCTTTGACCGGTGTTTTGAAAGCGCGCTTTCACCGCCACGGTGGCCGCTTGCGCAATGTCGGCGTCGGCCAGCACGATGAAGGGGTCTGAGCCGCCCAGTTCAAGCACTTGCTTCTTTAAAGCGCGGGCGGCGGTGGCCGCAATCTGGCGGCCGGCCGGGGTGGAGCCGGTGAATGTGACCGCCGAGATGCGGGCGTCTTCAATCAGCGCGGGCACTTTGTCAGCCCCCACCAGCAAGGTAGAAAAAAGGCCCTCGGGCAGGCCGGCTTCCTTGAACACGCCTTCCAGGGCCAGCGCGCATTGGGGCACGTTGCTGGCGTGCTTGAGCACCAAGCCGTTGCCGCTGGCCAGCACGGGGGCGGCCGCGCGCATGACTTGCCAAAACGGGTAGTTCCAGGGCATGACGGCCAGCACCAGGCCCAGCGGGTCGTAAACGATGCGGCTGTCGGCCGCCGCCGTGGGCACCATCAAGTCGCTCAAAAACTGGGGTGCGCTGCTGGCGTAAAACTCAAAGTTCCAGGCGCACTTTTCCACCTCGCCCATGGCCTCGGCCAAGGGCTTGCCCATCTCCAGCGTGATGATGCGGCCCAGCGCCTCTTTGTGGCGGCGCAAGGTTTGGGCAATGCTCAGCAAATGCGGCAGGCGCTCGGCCAGCGGCAGCGCAGCCCATTGCTGCTGGGCCCGGTCGGCGCGTTCCAGCGCGGTGGCAATGTATGCGTCGTCGTGGGGCGCAAAGGTGGCGAGGGTCTCGCCGGTGGCGGGGTTGAAGGAGGTGATCATGGT
>CANHKH010000016.1 GCA_947460165.1 Comamonadaceae bacterium | reverse complement strand
CCCTGGTCCATCACCGCCACGCCCACCCAGCCCGGTTTGCTGCGGGTCTCGATCACCACGGGTCGGCCAGGCTCGGAATACTTGCAGGCGTTGTCGATCAAGTTGAGCAAAGCCACCTCCAGCAGGTTCTCGTCGGCCCAGATCTCGCCCACCGGATGGCTCAGTTCCAGCTCGAGCGGGTGCTTATCTTGCAGCAGCACTTGTGAGTCGATCAGCTCGCGCAGCCAGGCCTCCAGCGCGATGGCCTGCGGTCTGAGTTCTTGCATGGCCTGCTGCAAGCGGTCGCCCTTCATCCAGGTTTCGAACAAAGACAGCAGCCTGCGGGTGGCCTCGCTCATGATGCTCAGCCGCTTGTCCAGCGACAGCTGGCCGCGCTCTTGCTCCTTGCGCAGCAGACTGATTTGGCTGTCCACGATGGCCAGCGGGTTGCGAAACTCGTGCGAGATCAGCGCGCCAAAGCGCACATAGCGCTTGAACAACTGGCTCTGGGTGTCTAGCGAGGCTTCCAGTTGCAGGGTGCGCTCTTGCACCGCCCGCTCCAGGCGCTGCTCCGCGCTTTTGGAGGCATCGAGCAGGCGCTGCTGGGCCAGTAACGCGCTTTTCTGTGCGGCCTCCCGTTCGCGCCGCTCCAGGTCAATCACATCGGCCATGGCCAAGGCCAGCAGCAGCATTTCCAGCGCTGAAGAAATTTGCAGTGCGTAGGCGGTGTAGGTGTTGGTCGGCAGCCAGTCGTAGGCGCGCAGCAGCGCCACCATCGCCCCGGTCCACAGCACCAGCCAGGCCAGCAGGAAAAACCGGGTGCTTTTTTCTCCCCGTCGCATCACCTTCACGCCCGCCACGGGGATGATCACGCCTGCCACCAGCGTCATGGCCCCCACGATCTGCGTCAGAACCAGCACCGGCAAGGTCACCCACACGCTGGCCGCCAGCAAGCCAGAGATCACAAAGTAAGCCAGCGCCAGGGCGTGGAGGACCAAGGCAATCCTGGGCGTGTAACGCTCGGCTTGCAGAAAGCGGCGGCTAAAGAGCATCAACATCGCGCCGGCCAGACTCAGGAAAAGGATTTGCGCAATATTGTCAAAGTCGCCCAGGCCAGGCCACACAAACATCTGACCCAGCCCGTTGCCCGCCAGCATGGCCGTGCCAAACACGCCAGCGAACAAGGCGTAGAGCAAAAAGCGCGCATCCCGCAGCGAGGCGGCCAGGAACAAGTTGTAAACGCACAGCGCCAGCAAACCGCCGAAATACAGGAACTGGACCACCAGCGTGTGCTGAGCATTGGCGCGAAAAGCTCTTTCTTGCCACAGCACCAGCGGCACCGTCAGCCCGTGCGAGCTGCCGTGCACCCGCAGGTAGTGGTCCTGGGTAAGGGTGGCAGGCGCCAAGGGAAAGGCGAAAAAGCGGTGTAAAAAAGGCCGGCTCTCCAAGGGCAGGGCAGAGCCCGTGCGTACCGGCTCAAGCCCGGGCGCAAAAAAGTCCACGGTGCGCAGCTGAAAGTAGGGCAACTCCAGCACCCATTGTTCGGGCGCATCGGCTTGCCTGTGCACCGGCACGCGCACCCAGTAGATGGAGTTGGTGTAGCCCAGGTTGACCTGCCCGCGCTCGGCCGGCCAGGGCTCAAAGCGCGCCTGCCACTGCGCGCTCCTCACCTGCTCGATGGTCAGCAGACCCTGAGGGTCTTCCAACACGGCCAGACCTGGCAGCTCGTCCACCCGGGCTTGGTCGGCCCTGAGCGCACTGGCCCAGGCCGGGACCCACACCGCAGCCGCCACTGACAAGGCCAGCGACAAGGCCAAAGACATCAGGGCCCGCATCAGGCGCAAGCAGCCATTGTGTGAAGCGCTCTCATGGGGCCGTGGGCATGAAAACAAGAACCGTCTTCACTGGAAATGTCGGAATTCATGCCTTTTATGTCGATTTAACAATGTTTAACTTTTTACTGAATAAATTTACAGTGAGAAGCTTTTTCCTGAAGGCTTTGCACGTCAAGCCCTGCCCCTGGCGCATCACGCATTTCAGTGGTGATGCGCCACCCCAAATTGCCAACGATTATTCCTGAGCATGAAACCCCAATCCATTTCTATGTCTGTCAAGGTTGACGGTGTTGCCGCGCAAGTTCTGCAGCCTGGCGAAAAAGCCAAACTCGCCGCCAAGGCTGGCGCGCGCTACCGCTTGGTGCGACAAAGCGAGGGCAAAGAAGTGCTGGCAGACGGGCTGCTGGCCACCCGCCAGGGCGATGACCTGCAGCTAAGTTTTGCCAACGGCAGCGAGTTGACGCTGGAAGCTTTTTTCCCGACTTGCAAAAGCCAGGCTTGCGGCGTCGAACTGCCATCAGCGCAGGGCGCGCAGCTGCTGCTGAGCGCCGACAGCGCCAGCGCCACCTTAGGGAGCTCTGGCCAGACCGTGTTTTACGCCTTTGGCAGCCAAGCCCAGACCACCGAGCTCTTGCAAGCCCGCGGCATCGACGCCCTTGGACTCAAGGGGCTGAGCCACACCGACGGCATGCTCAGCTACCTGCCGCCTTCGGACTCGTCCTGGCTGGGGCTCGTCCCCCTGGCCCTGCTGCCCTTGGCCGCAGTCAGCGGCACTGCCGCACCTGTGCCCACCATCATTGAAGGCAGCGTGGTGGCCGGCCCAGTGGTGACGGGCAACGGCTTGAAGGCCGTGGCCTACAAGGCCGACGGCAGTGTGCTGGCTTCGGCCACTGTGAAAGCAGATGGCAGCTTCATCCTCCAGGTGGGTAACGACTACACAGGCCCTGTGCTGGTCAAGGTCAGCGACGCCAACACCGACCCCGACTACTTTGACGAAGCCACAGGCGCGCCCAAAGACTTGGGCGCAGACCTGCGCGCGCTCACCGTCATTTCTACAGCCGGCACCTACAAGCTCAGCGTCAACGTGCTGACCGAGCTGGCGGTGCGCAGCTTGGGGCTCACGGGCGGCGACACCGGCAGCTCCAGCGTGAACTTTGCCAGCGTGAGTACCAGCCAAATCACCCAGGCCAACCAAAAAGTGGCCGCCGCCGTAGGCCTCACCCAAGACTTGGTGCTGGGTACCGCGCCCGTGGCCATCATCACCACCGACGGCAGCAGCAACCCCCAAAGCAACGACTACGGCCGCCTGCTGGCCGCCATGTCGGGCGCCGAGGTGGGCAGCAGCACCAGCGCCGTGCTGGATGACATGGCTGCTAAATTGCAGAGCAGCCAAACGCAATCGACCGGGCAGGTGCTGGAGATCTTGCTGGAAGGCGCCACCAAAATCAGCGTGGCGGCCAATTTGGTCAAAGACATCTCGGACATCACCAACCAAAAGTCCACCGCCATCACCATTGCCGTCGTCTCGCAAGACAACCGCCTGAGCCCCGCCGAAATGATCGCAGGCGCGGAGGTGCAGGGCACGGCCACGGCAGGGGCCAGCGTCAGCCTGGCCTGGTCCGATGCATCCGGCCAAGCCACGGCCACGGGGACACGCAGCCTCATCGCCGACAGCCAAGGCCAATGGCGCACGAGCTTTACCAGCGCAGAACTGCCCGCCATGGGGGCCACCACGCTCAAGGCCAGTGTGGGCGAGCAAGCGGCCACCCGCAGCATCTATCTGGACGAACCCCTGGCCCCCAGCATTGCGCTGGCCCAGACCACCGGCAACCGTGCCGACCTCACCCGCAATGGCCGAGTCGATGTCACTGGCCTCTTGAGCGGTGCCGGCTGGGACTACAGCCTGGACAACGGCGCCCACTGGACGCCAGGCAGCGGCAGCAGTTTCACAGCCACCGGCGACGGCCCCCAGCAAGTGCTGGTGCGCCAGAACATTGGCGGGCACCTCTCACCTGCGAGTAATCGCCTGGACTTTGAGCTTGACACCACCGCCCCAGCCTGGACCTCCGGCCCCAGCGCCGCCACCATGGCCGAGAACGCCGGCGCCAACCAGCTCATTTACACCGCAGCCGCCATCGATGCCCGCGCGCTCACTTACAGCCTTCAAGCCACGGACGATGCCAGCCTCTTGAGCATCAACGCCAGCACAGGCGCGGTCACCTTGACGGCCAACCCCAACTTTGAAGCCAAGCCCAGCTACAGCTTCACCATGGTGGCCACCGACGCGGCGGGCAATGCCAGCGAGCAAGCCGTCAGCCTCGCCATCCACAACCGCGACGAAGTGGCCCCTACGCTCACCAGCGGCGCCACGGCCAGCGCCATCAACGAGAACAGCGGCGCAGGCCAAACCATTTACAGCGCCACCAGCACAGACACGGGCGATGTGGCCACCGGCAGCACCAGCTACAGCCTCAAAGCCACGGGGGACGCCAGTCTGTTGAGCATCAACGCCAGCACAGGCGCGGTCAGCCTCACGGCCAACCCTGACTTTGAGAGCAAGCCCAGCTACAGCTTCACCGTGGTGGCCACCGACGCGGCGGGCAATGCCAGCGAGCAAGTCGTGAGCCTCGCCATCAGCAACCTTGACGAAGTGGCCCCCAGCCTGACCAGCAGCGCCACGGCCACCGCTATCAATGAGAACAGCGGCGCAGCCCAAACCATCTACACCGCCATCAGCACGGACACAGGCGATGTAGCCACCGGCAACACCAACTACAGCCTCCAAACCACGGGCGACGCCAGCCTCTTGAGCATCAACACCAGCACAGGCGCGGTCACCTTGACGGCCAACCCCAACTTTGAAGCCAAGCCCAGCTACAGCTTCACCGTGGTGGCCACCGACGCAGCGGGCAACGCCAGCGAGCAAGCCGTCAGCCTCGCCATCACCAACCTCGATGAAGCTGCCCCCACCCTCACCAGCGGCGCCACGGCCACCGCCATCCATGAGAACAGCGGCGCAGGCCAAACCATTTACACCACCACCAGCACAGACACAGGCGACATAGCCACCGGCAGTACCACCTACAGCCTCAAAGCCACAGGCGACGCGAGCCTGTTGATCATCAACGCCAGCACAGGCGAAGTCACCCTCACGGCCAACCCCAACTTCGAAGCCAAGCCCAGCTACAGCTTCACCGTGGTGGCCACCGACGCGGCGGGCAATGCCAGCGAGCAAGCCGTGAGCCTGGCCATCCGCAACCGCGACGAAGTGGCTCCCAGCCTCACCAGCGGCGTCACGGCCGCGGCCGTCAACGAGAACAGCGGCGCAGGCCAAACCGTCTACACCGCCACCAGCACCGACACGAGCGACATAGCCACCGGCAGCACCAGCTACAGCCTCCAAGCCACGGGCGACGCCAGCCTCTTGAGCATAGACCCCAACACAGGCGCAGTCACCTTGACGGCCAACCCCGACTTTGAAGCCAAGCCCAGCTACAGCTTCACCGTGGTCGTCACCGACGCGGCGGGCAATGCCAGCGAGCAAGCCCTCAGCCTGGCCATCAACGACCTGGACGAAATCGCCCCCACGGTGTCCATCAGCGCCAGTGCCAGCAGCCTGGGTGCCAACGCCACCGCCACGCTCAACTTCACCCTGAGCGAAGCGCTGGCCAATTTCAGCCCCTTCAATGTCACCGTCACCGGGGGTGAGCTCAGCAACTGGGCTGGCAGCGGCACCGCCTACACCGCCACCTTCACGCCCGATGCCGGCCTGAGCAGTGCCGCCACCGTGAGCGTGGCCGCCAATGCCGTCACCGACATTGCTGGCAACCCCAACAGCGCCGCCAGCAACACCGTGTCCATCACGGTGGACACCCTGGAGCCGCAAGTCGCCAGCATCAGCGCCAGCCGCTCGTCCTTGCGGGTGGACCAAACGTCCAACCTCAGCATCACCCTGAGCGAAGCCAGCACCACCTTTGACCTGAGTGACCTGCAAGCCGTGGGCGGCACACTCAGCAACTTGGCAGGCAGTGGCAGCAGCTACACCGCCACCTTCACGCCTGACGACAACCGCACTGTCCCCGGCAGCGTGTCCGTCACCCCCCGCAGCTTCAGCGACGCCGCTGGCAACGCGAGCCAGAGCTCGGACAACGACGGCGTGGTCATGGCCATTCAAACCCTGCGCCCCACCGCGACACTGAGCGCACGGCAGGCCACATTGGGCATGGGCGAGGTCAGCACCATTGACATCACCCTGAGCGAAAAAGCCGCAGACTTCGACCTGACCGACCTCAGCGCCAGCCACGGCACCCTCAGCGAATTCACTCCCTTGGGCGACGGCATGCGTTACACCGTGTTGTTCACGCCCGAGGCACCGTACACCGGCAGCGGCAGCGTCACCTTGGCGGACGGCCGCTTCACCAACTCCGCAGGCAACAGCAACAAGGGCGAGGGCCAAGCCGCCAGCACCGACAACCTGGCCATAGACACCACCCCACCCACCGTCACCATCACCAGCGACGTGACGGCCTTGGCCATTGGTCAAAGCGCAAAAGTCACCTTCACTTTCAACAAAGACCCTGGCGACAGCTTTGACGCCAAAGACATCACCGTCAACGGCGGCACGCTGAGCAACCTGGTCAACCACACCGGCACCATCTGGACGGCCCAGTTCACGCCCACCGATGGCAGCACCGGTGAGGCCCGCATCTCGGTGGCTTCGGGGAGCTACAAAGATGCCGCAGGCAATAAAGGAATGGCTGGCAGCACGCCTGCCATCACCATAGACACCCAAGGCCCCGTGGCTGACAGCTTGCTGCCCGGCAACGCCACCACCGTGTTGCCCGGCCAAGCCCTGGTGATCAGCTTCAGCGAGGTGGTTCGCCAAGGCGCAGGCAACCTCGTCCTGGTCAACGACACTGCAAACACCCGCACCACCTTTGCCGTGACCGACCCCGCCGTGGTGCTGTCTAGCGGCGGCAAAACCCTCACCATCACGCCCACCACCGCGCTGGTGGCTGGCAGCCAATACCACGTCGAAGCCACCCCCGGCTCTTTGCTCGACACCGCAGGCAACGCTTGGGCGGGCTTGGCCAGCAGCGACTGGGCCAGCAGCAGCTGGCACTTCACTGCTGCGACGCCCAGCGTCAAACTGAACCGAATTTCCACAGACAACCGCGTCAACGCTACAGAAAACACCGCCGGTGTGGTCGTCAGTGGCACCATCGAGTCCAACACGGCAGGCATGGTTGCCGACTTCGTGGCAGGTGACTTTGCAGTCACGCTCACTGACCGCTCCACCAACGTCACCATAGGCACCTTCACGGCCACCAGCTACAACCCGCAAACGGGTGCTTGGAGCCTGACGCTCCCACCCAACACCCTGGTCGATGGCACCAGCTATGGTGTCAACGTGGCCGTCAATGGCAGCACAGGCGCAGCTCTGAACGCCACAGCCACCACCACAGGCAAAGTCTTGGCCGACCTCAGTGCTGCCGCACCCACGCTGTCGCTGGTCAACGACACCGGCAGCAGCAACAGCGATGGCAAAACCAGCGACGCCACCCTCAACGTGGCAGGCTTGGAGTCCAACGCCACTTGGGAATACAGCACCAATGGCGGCAGCACTTGGCAGGCAGGCAGCGGCACCCAATTCACAGCGGCCACCATCAGCGGCACCCACACCGTGCAAGTGCGCCAAACCGACGCAGCGGGCAACGTGTCCACCAACGTGGCAAACGCCGGCACGCTCACGTTCACCCTAGACACCTCAGCCGATCGCCCCGTCATCAACGCCGTGGCCACTGACAACATCATCAACCTCAGCGAAGTGGGCAGCGCCATCACCGGCACGGCTGAAGCCGGGGCCAGCGTGACTTTGTATTTAGGTTCGGGCAAGGGGCAGGGCAGCACCACCTTCATCAGCCCTGTGCCATTCCGCAAATTCATGGTCACCGCTGACAGCAATGGCGATTGGACCTACCCCTTGACGACTGCCGATCTGGCCGCACTGGGCATCGGACAAACTCAAATTGTGGCCAGGCAAACCGACGTGGCGGGCAACGCATCGTTCCCCACGCTGCGCAACATCACCGTGGACACTTTGGCGCCCACCGTCAGCATCGACACCACGCAGACGCAGCTCAATGCAGCCAACGCCACCAGCACACTGAGCTTCACACTCAGTGAAGAAAGCACCAATTTCACCGCCAGCAGCGTCACCGCCATGGGCGGCACGCTGAGCAACTTTGCAGGCAGCGGCACGCAATACACCGCCACCTTCACCCCCACCAACGCGGCCACCACCGCAGGCAGCGTCAAAGTCTCCGTGGGGGCCTTCCGCGACGCCGCAGGCAACGCCAACGCCGAAGCCAGCAACACCCTAGAACTGAGTGTGGACACCGTGGTGCCCACCGTGGCCGTGAACAGCAGCGACAGCACCTTGCGGGCCGGTGAGGCGGCCACGCTCACCTTCACCCTGAGCGAGGCCAGCGACAGCTTTGGGGCTGACAGCCTGAAAGTCGTCGGCGGCACACTGGGCCCACTCAGCGCCAATGTGGGGCGCACCGTGTACACCGGCGTGTTCAAGCCGACCCCAGGCTTTGCCGGGGCGGGCAGCGTCACTGTGGCCGACAGCGCCTTTTTTGACCGAGGCGGCAACCCCAACGCAGACGGCGCCGAGGCCAACAACAGCGTGGCCCTGGCCATCCAGGGCGCCATCGTCACGCTGGACATCAGCAGCGACACCACGGTCCTCAAAGCGGGCGAGACAGCCACCATCAGCTTCAGCTTCAGCGCCGCACCCACCGGCTTTGCGGCCGGTGACATCACCGTGGCAGGCGGCACCTTGGGCCCGCTCACCACCGTGGACAGCACCCACTACACCGCCATCTTCACCCCCACTGCCGGTGTCGCCACAGGCACGGCCACTGTGAGTGTTGCCGCAGGCAGCTACACCGGTGCAAGCGGCAATTTAGGCCAGGGCGCCAGTGTGGGCGAATTGAGTTTTGACACATTGGCGCCTACGCTCAAAACCCTTAACCCAGAAGACGGCAGCTACCTTGCAGCCAACAGCGGAGCCAGCTTGGTGGCGACGTTCACTGAAAATGTGGTCGCCGGAACGGGCAACCTGCGTTTGGTGGACAACACGACCAACACCACACACACCTACGCTGTGGGCGACAGCGCTGTGGTGATTTCGGGCGACACGCTCACCCTCACACCCACCACGGCGTTGGTGGCCGGTCGCAATTACCACATCGCCATTGACAACACCGCGCTGCTGGATGCAGCTGGCAACGCTTACGCGGGTATCAGCAATGCCACCAGCTGGAACTTCACGGCCAGCAACCTGTCCACCACGCTCAACCCAGCAGGGGGCGATGGATGGGTCAACACCGCCGAAAAAGCCGTCGCCATGGCATCCAATGGTCTGCAGTTCAGCGGTACCGTTTCATCGGTCAATGCTGCTGTGCTCGACGCATTACAGGCCAGCGACATTGTTGTCAGCGTCACTTTGCCTGATCGCATCGACAACGATGGTGGCGGTCAAAAAGTAGTCACATTTACAGCCAGCAGCTACGACAGCACCACCGGTGCTTGGACAGCTGATATGCCAAAGACCTGGGAATACACCCAATACACCTTGGGTCTCTTCAATATTCGAATTGGCAGCTCCACTCAGACGCGCGACACCCTGAGCAACGGCCACACCGACAGCATCGCAGTCACGGTCACAGGCCGCAATGGGACCGCTGCCGCCGGATTGAGCGTCAGCCTCAACGACAGCTTGAGCGTAGACCTCTCCGCCCCCGCCACACCCACTCTCATCTTGGCCAGCGACACCGGCAGCAGCAACAGCGACGGCATCACCCGCAACGGCCTCATCAACGTCGGTGCCCTAGAAGCCGGTGGCACTTGGCAATACAGCGAGGACAACGGCGCCAACTGGCAAGCCGGCACAGGCACCAGCCTGGCGCTCACCCAAGACGGTACGTACGCCCTGCAAGTCAAGCAAGCTGATGTCGCAGGCAACGCCTCCGCCACACGCAGCCTGGCCGTGACGCTGGACACCCAGGCCGCCGCCCCTTCGGTCAACGCCGTTGCCAACGACAACCGCATCAATGCCAGCGAAACCAGCAGTGCCATCTCCGGCACGGCCGATGCCAACGCCAGCGTCAGTCTGGTGATTGGGGCCAATACGCGTACGGTCACAGCCAACAGCAGCGGCGTATGGACTTACACCCTGGTCGCAGGCGACATCACCGCCATGGGGCAGGGCAATCAAGTCATCCAAGTCAGCCAGAGCGACAAGGCCGGCAACACCAGTGCGGCCACCAAAGCGGTGCTGGAGATCGACACCGTGCGCCCCACCGTCACGCTGGCCAACATCGGCAGCGCCAATGTGTTGGCCGGGCAAAGCACCACCTTCACCGCCACGCTGAGTGAACTTTCACCCAGCTTTTCAGCGGACAGCTTGACCGTGAGCGGCGGTACAGTCAAAAAATTCAAAGCCGACGCCACGGGCCTGGTCTACACCGGCACCTTCACGCCAGACGCCGACAGCACCACAGCGGGCAGCATCGGTGTTGCAGCGGGCGCTGTGAGCGATGCATTTGACAACACCAACAGCACGGCCAGCAACACGCTGGCCTTGGCCGTGAACACCGTGCGACCCACCGTGGCTGTGACCAGCAGCGTGGCCGCAAACTCCATCCTGCGTGCGGGCGACACCGCGACGGTCACCTTCACGCTCAGCGCCTCGTCCAGCGACTTCACAGCCGCCGATGTCGCTGTCACTGGCGGCGCGCTCAGCAACTTTGCGGGTGCAGGCACCCACTACACAGCCACCTTCACCCCGGACGCTAACAGCTCGGCACCGGGCAGCGTCAGCGTCGCCAATGGCAGCTTTGCCAACGCCGCGACCAACACCAATGCCGATGGGGCCGACGCCAACAACAGTGTGGTGTTTGCCATCGCTACAGGTCGACCGACTGTGAGCATCAGCAGCGACAGGGGTACCTTGAGCGGTGGGCAAACCGCGCTCATCAGCTTTAAGTTCAGCGAGGACCCTGGCAACAGCTTCAGCTGGGATGGCAACAGTGGCGACATCGCCGTCACCGGCGGCACGCTCAGCGCCATCCAGGGTTCGGGCAGCAACTTCACCGCCATGTTTACCCCTGCCGCAGGTTTTGCAGGTGCCGCCAGCATCACTCTGGCCAATGGTAGTTACACCAACAGCAGTGCCAGTCTGGGGCAGGCAGGCACAAGCCCCGCCATCACCATTGACACGGTCACACCGACCGTGGCGATCAGCCGCAGTGCCAGCGGCACACTCGGGGAAGGGCAAACCGATACCCTCACGTTTGACTTCAGCGAGGCTCCCGGCAACAGCATCCACTTGGCTGATGTTGACGTCAGTGGCGGCATCTTGGGCGTCTTGTCGGCCGTCACTGCTACCCGCTATGTGGCTGTTTTCCAGCCAACTGCAAGTGCGAGCGGCACCGCCAAAATCAGCATCGCCAGCCAGCGCTTCAGCGACGCTGCAGGCAACAGCAATGCCGACGGGTCAGACACCGACAACACGCTGACCATCCCTTACAACACCGGGGGCAGCCCAAGCAGCGTCACACCCGGAGCCGACACCCCGGTGCTGAGCCTGGCCGTTGACAACGGCACTTCCAGCGTGGACCGCATCACCAGCAACGGGCTGGTCAAAGTCAGCGCTCTGGCGGCTGGCGCCAGATGGGAATACAGCACCGACAGTGGCAGCTCATGGACGCAGGGAACAGGGGAAAGCTTTGTCTTGGCCACCGGCGTTTACCGCACCGGTACCGTCTTGGCGCGCCAGTTTGACAGCAACAACCAAGTCTCGGCTGTGGGCGACCTCACGCCGGGTGGATCCGCACCCGCGGACATCCGCCTGGCTAACAGCAGCAACCTGACGCTGTCCTTGAGCAGAGACACCGGTGTTTCTGCCACCGACGGCATCACCTATGACGCCTCGATCAAAGTTGAAGGCATGGCTGCAACGGACACTTGGTCTTACAGCCTGAACAACGGTCTGACTTGGACGGTAGGTTCAACTTCTTTTTGGACCCACCAAGGTCAAACCTACTCTGCAAATGTTTTTGGATTTCCCATGACCCCGGGGTTTGTCGGTCAAAAAACGGGCATGGTCAAAGTGCTCGATGCAGCAGGCAACAGCACCACGGCCACCTACAGCTTCACGCTCGACACCGCGCTGCCCGCAAGACCCAATGTGACCCTGACGCCCGACCCCAACGATGGGGGTGCCATCGTGGCTCCCACCAATATCGAGGAGGGCGCCGTTGTGACTTACCGAGTGCAGTTGCCGGGCTCCTCCAATTTTGATAACTGGAGCAGCACCTACACCGCACCGTCAGCCACGGCACTGGGCAAATACACCCTGCAAGTGAGGCAGACGGACATCGCTGGCCAGGGCAGTGTCAATACGATTGAATTTGAAATCAAACTACCAGCAACACCGCTGCATCTGTCGGCCATTTCGGCAGGCGTGGGTGGTTTTGTCATCAGGGGTCAGAGCGCGGACGACCAAAGTGGCTACAGCGTGTCGAGTGCCGGTGATGTGAACGGCGATGGGCTGGATGACCTGCTCATCGGCGCGCGCGCGGGCGACCCGACAGCCACCGCGGTGGATGCCGGGCGCAGCTATGTGGTGTTTGGCAAGAGCACGAACGTGGCCATCGATTTGTCAGCCCTTGCAGGTGGATCCAGTACCTTGGGTTTTGTGATCAACGGGCTGTGCAAAAGCGACGCGAGCGGGACCTCTGTCGCTAGCGCGGGTGATGTCAACGCAGACGGGCTGGCCGACTTGATCATTGGCGCGCCCTTCGCGGATCGTCCATCAGGGACAGATGCAGGTCAAACTTATGTGGTTTTTGGCAAGCCTACGGGTGCGGCCATCGATTTGTCTTCCATCGCCAATGGCAGCAGTACCTTGGGCTTTGTGATCAACGGTGCGAGCGGACAAAAAGACTCATTGAGCGGTTTCTCGGTCAGCGCTGCGGGCGATGTGAACGGTGATGGTCTGTCCGACATGGTTGTGGGTGCGATACAAAGCTTGGTATCCGGACAAAAAGTCGGCCGCAGCTATGTGGTGTTTGGCAAGAGCACGGGCTCGGCCATTGATCTTGGGGCTATTGCAGCTATTGGGGCGGGTGCCAATAGCCTGGGCTTTGCGATCAACGGCGAGAAAACTGACGACAGCAGTGGCTATTCAGTGAGCGCTGCAGGCGACGTCAATGGAGATGGGTTGTCGGATTTGATTGTCGGTGCGCCTTACAGCGATACGGGGACCAGTACCGATGTCGGGCGCAGCTATGTGGTCTTTGGCAAGTGCACAGGTGAGTCCATCGACTTGTCTGCCATCACGGCGGGCACGAGCACTTTGGGCTTTGTGATCATTGGGCAAAGTAAAGGTGATAAGAGCGGGTTCTCAGTCTCCGGCGCTGGTGATGTCAATGGTGATGGCTTGGCCGACTTGGTGGTTGGAGCCCCGGATGCTGCAAATCTAGCGGGTCGCAGTTATGTGGTTTTCGGCAAAGCCAAGGGCACGCCCGTTAATCTGTCCGGGTTGGCAGCAGGCGTGGGTGGTGGCTTTGTGATCAACGGCCTGGAGGGCGGCAAAAGCGGCTACAGCGTGTCCAGTGCGGGCGATCTCAACGGTGACGGTCTGTTCGATCTGATCCTCGGTGCACCCAACGCGTCGCCAGCGGGAGTTTTGGGCGGCGGAAACAGCTATGTGGTGTTTGGCAAGAGCACATCGTCGTTGATTGATCTGTCGGCGGTGGTGGAGGGCAATGGCGGTTTTGTGATCAGCGGCGAGTGCAAAAACGGCGCGAGCGGCCAAAGCGTGTCCAGTGCAGGCGATGTCAATGGCGATGGTTTGACCGATCTGATTGTGGGGGCACCGGGCAGCGCTCAGAGCTATGTGATCTTCGGCAGCACCCGTGGCGCCTTTGCTTCTGGCACCCTGGTCGATCTGCTGGGTACTGATGGGGCTGACACCCTCAGCGATGCTGGCAGGGTCAAGACCCTGGTAGGCGGCGCCGGAAACGACATTTTCACGACCACGGCCGCCAGCGTTTTGTATGGTGGCAGTGGCAATGACAGCTTCAATGTCGACAAGTTCATGACCCAGGCCTTAGAGTGGCGCATGAATTGGGGCGGCAACATCACGCGTCTGGCGCGCATTGATGGTGGGTCAGGATTTGACACACTGGCGCTGGCTGCGGGCACGCAGTTGAACCTGAGCAAAGTGGCCGATAGCGCCGCGGGCGACGCCGAGGGCAGCGACCGATTGGTCAGCATCGAGCGCGTCGATCTGAGCGCGGCCAATACGGCCTTGACGCTGAGCGCCATAGACATTGCACACATGGTGGGCATGAACAGCTTCAACAGCACCAATGGCTGGACGGGTTTAGGCGCGATCGTGCCGCGCCACCAGTTGCAGGTGGTGGGCACACAAGGCACGCTCAATGTCTCCGGGCTTTGGCGGTATGCGGGGACGGCGACCGATGCGGCTGGGGCCAGCTTCAACGTCTACAACGGCGATGGCAGCACGCAGCTCTTGCTCGGCGGTGGTCGAACGATCGCCAGGACTGCTGTAGAGCTGGGCGATGTGGCCATGGGTTTGGGGGGCTTTGCCATCAATGGTCAATCTGCTGGGGACATGAGCGGGTTTTCGGTCGCCAGAGCGGGCGATGTCAATGGTGACGGGCTGGGCGACCTGATCATCGGGGCCCACAAAAGCGATATGTCGTCCACCGTGACCGATGCAGGGCGCAGCTACGTGGTGTTTGGCACCACCAGCAACAGCCCGATCGATCTGTCGGCAGTGGCCACTGGCGTTGGCGGCTTTGCCATCACCGGGCAATCAGGCAACGATCAAAGTGGCTACAGCGTGGGCAGCGCAGGAGACCTCAACGGCGATGGTTTGGCCGATCTGATGGTGGGCGCGCCCTACAGCGACATGGGGAGCAGCGTCGATGTGGGTCGCAGCTATGTGGTGTACGGCAAAAGCACGGGGACGGCCGTGAGTCTGAGCGACGTCGCCAAAGGCTCGGGTGGTTTTGTGATCAACGGGCAGGGCGCGAGCGACCAAAGCGGCTGGAGTGTCTCCAGTGCGGGTGACGTCAACGGCGACGGTCTGTTGGATCTGCTGGTGGGTGCTCCGCTGAGCGATCTGACGGCGACGGCCAAAGATGGTGGGCGAAGTTACGTCCTGTTTGGCAAAACATCGATGACTGCCTTCAACCTGGCGGACCTGACTGGCGCGTCGGGTGGCTTTGTCATCAATGGGCAGGCGGCCAGCGACAACAGTGGTTTTAGCGTTTCAGCTGCCGGTGACGTGAACGGCGATGGCCTGGCTGATATTTTGGTTGGCGCCTACAAAAGCGATCCCAGCGCCCTCGCCGAGGCGGGCCGCAGCTATGTGATTTTTGGAAAATCAAACAGCACAGCCGTCATGCTGTCGGCATTGGGCAGTGGTGGCTTTTTTATCAACGGACATATTGCCGGAGATCAAAGTGGTTACAGCGTGTCCAGCGCTGGCGATGTCAACGGCGACGGCCTGGCCGATGTGCTGGTTGCGGCGACCCAAAGTGATCCCGGCACCGGCACGACAGATGCGGGCCGAAGCTATGTGGTGTTTGGCAAGACCACCAGCGCCGGCATCGACCTGTCGGCTTTGACGGCCAGCGGCGCGGGTGGCTTCGTGATCAATGGGCAAAGCGCGGGTGATCAAAGTGGCTGGAGTGTCTCCAGCGCGGGTGACATGAACGGCGACGGCCTGAGCGACATCATTGTGGGCGTTCCCTACGGTGACCCGGTGACAGGGACAGATGCGGGACGCAGCTATGTGGTGTTCGGTAGAACCATCAGTACCCCCATCGAGTTGTCTGCGGTGGCTGCTGGCTCGGGGGGCTTTGCCATCAACGGCCAAGCCATGGGCGAGCAGAGCGGCTGGAGTGTCACGTCCGCAGGCGATGTCAATGGCGATGGTCTGGCCGACTTGCTGGTGGGTGCGCCCGGCGCCGACCCCTCCGCAGGGACCGATGCCGGCCGCAGTTACGTCATTTTTGGCAGCACCAGCGGTGTCCTGGGCAAGGGCACTTTTGTGGATCAAATGGGCTCCAGCGCGGCAGACAGCTTGGGCTTTGACGCCGCCCCTAGAACTTTTGTAGGGGGTGCAGGCAATGATACCTTTACAGCCAATGGGCCGAGTGTGCTTTATGGTGGCAGCGGCAATGACAGGTTCATTGTCAACTGGAATCTGGGGGAAGCTTTGCAAGTGGGCCTGAGTGGCACGAAACTGGATCGATTGGCGCGCATTGACGGTGGTGGAGGCCTAGACACCTTGGTTTTGGGCACAAGGACTGCCTTGAGTCTGAGCCGTGTCGCTGACAGTGCTGGCGCTGACATCGAGGGCAGCGACCGAATCACCAGCATTGAGCGCATTGACTTGAGCGCTGACGGTTCGGCCATCAGCTTGTCCAGCAGCGATGTTGCGCGCATGGCCGGTATGAATAGCTTCAACAGCAGCAATGGTTGGACGGGGCTGGCGGCCACCGTGCCACTTCATCAATTACAGGTGGTTGGCACCGCCGGCGAGATCACAGTAGCCGGTAATTGGCGGTATGCGGGCACGGCCACAGACGGCGCGGGCGCGCGCTTTAACCTGTACAACGGTGAGAGCAATACGCAGTTGTTGTTGGGCGATGGCCGCACCTTACCCAGCCTGCCGGTCCAATTGTCTGCCGTGGCACAGGGACCGGGCGGCTTCGTCATCCATGGTCAGGCAGCCGGCGATGGCAGCGGCTACAGCATCGCTGGCGCAGGCGATGTCAACGGCGACGGGCTCAGCGACCTGATCATCGGTGCGCCCTTCAGCGACCCGACGACAGCCAGCGCCGAAGCAGGCCGCAGCTATGTGGTCTTTGGGACCACGGCGGGTGGCGCCATTGCCTTGTCCAATTTGGGTGGCGGAAGTGGATTTGTCATCAACGGTCAGTCAAAACAAGATTTAAGTGGTTTCAGCGTGGCTGGTGCTGGAGATGTCAACGGTGATGGCCTGATGGACTTGCTGATTGGGGCACCCTACAGCGATAAACCTATTGCTAATGCTGCATATGGTAGGGATGCAGGCCGCAGCTATGTTGTGTTTGGTAAAAGAGATGGCACAGGTGTCAATCTATCGACGGTGGTTGCGGGTTCGGGAGGATTTGTCATCGATGGATATTTTTTTGACGGAAAAGCCGGCTCCACTGTCTCCAGTGTTGGTGACTTCAATGGTGATGGGCTCTCTGACCTGGTGGTCGCCTCTGGGGACGGCAACTACGGAACTTTCTTATTGTTTGGTAAAAAAACAGGTACAGCCATCGATTTGGTTGAAGCAGGAAATACCCTGAATCGGGGGATTTTCTTTGCGGCGGATGAACCGCCCCCTGACCCGGGTTACTTGATGCTCACTAATGGTTTTGTGATCAATGATCGTATTTTGAGACCTAGATCCGGCGGCTGGAACGATGCGATCTTTCGCACTGGCACCACGGCCTCCAGTGCTGGCGATGTCAACGGCGATGGTTTGGCGGATCTGATCATTGGTGATTCGACCTACGATCCGTCAGCCGGCACCGATGCCGGGCGCAGCTATGTGGTGTTTGGCAGAAAAGGGTACGGGAGCATCGACATGACTGCCGTCGCTGCAGGTTCTGGGGGCTTTGCCATCGACGGGCGCTCTCCCAACGACCTCAGCGGCTACAGTGTGAGCAGCGCAGGTGATGTCAACGGCGATGGTCTGGCCGACCTGCTGGTAGGGGCCCCGCGTTTTGCTTCCAACAGTGCCGCCGACGATGGTTACAGCTATGTCGTGTTTGGTAAAACCACGGGCAATACCGTCAAACTGGCTGATGTGGCGGGTGGTGTTGGAGGCTTTGCCATCAAAGGGCGACCTGCTCTAGATTTAAGTGGTTATGACCTGAGCAGCGCAGGAGACATCAATGGTGATGGCTTGGCTGATCTCATCGTGTCGACATCCGGTGAAATGATGGAACGCAATTATGTGGTGTTTGGTAAAACCTCCACCACCCCGGTGAACCTGTCTGCTGTGGATCTGGGCTATGGCGGTTTTGCCATTCAGTGGCAACGGCCTGATCCTTATCGGTATGTGCGCAGCAGTGTGTCCAGCGCCGGTGATGTCAATGGAGATGGACTGGCAGACCTGTTGGTCAGTGCCATCTTTTTCGACGGCGACCTCAAACCGGATGCGGGCCGCACGTATGTCATCTTCGGCAACACCAGCAATACCTTCATGCCCAACACCCTGTCACAGACGGGTGGTTCAGGCAATGACAGCTTGAACGACAACGGGACGGCTCAATTGCTGGTGGGCGGGGGCGGCAACGACACCCTGACGGCCACCGCAGCCAGTGTGCTGCGCGGCGGCGCTGGCAGCGATACCTTTGTCATCAACCAGACCATGGTGACGGCGCTGCAGACCGCCTATGGCCAGACCGGCAACAGCGGCAGCATGAACGCCAGCATTGAAGGCGGACAGGGTGGTATCAACACGGTCAACACCTTGCCGAGCGGTGCGAGCTACAGCGTCGACAAGTTGGTGCTGTCGGGCGCAAACATCACGCTGGACTTGACCCAGGTCAGCAATGTTGGCCACCTGGATCCCGAGCTCAACAGCCGACTGAGTGGCATTGAAGTCGTCAATCTGGGCGCTGCCAGCAACAAGCTCAAGCTGACGGCCAAAGACGTGCTGGATTTGAGCGATGCGGTGGATCTGGCGATGGTGAGCATCAATTACAGTGACTTCCGGCAACTCGTGGTGCAAGGCCCTGCCAATTCAACTTTGGATCTGGCCGATGGAACTGGGACCACCGGATGGAGCCAGATGAAAAACTCGGGGAATAATTCATTTGCGACGGTCACCGGCGCCAATTGGGGGGAGGCATCGCAGAGCTACTCTGCTTGGGTGAACGACAACCATGCCATCGTGTTGGTGCAGTCTGGGGTGCTTGTCGTCTAGTGACCAAGCCCGCAATCTCATGCGCCTGCACGCCGCCTGTGCGTGCAGGCGGCGAGTTGGTGATTTTTCAGCATTTGGAAAGCCTGCGCCGCCAAGTCTGCCGGTCGTTTGCGTGGCTGCAAGAGTGCTCGGCGATGGTGTGACCTTCACAGGCATTTCCGGTGGCCATGGTGCAAGGTGGGCCGCACCACCGGTGGATGCTCAGAGGTTTGCCCACCGTGGACGCGATGCATGCCTGCGCTGGCGGGTGCACTGTGTTGCAGCGCTTTCACACACGACACTTTGCAAGCTTGGGGCTCGACCACCGACTGGCAGGTGGTGCCGCCATGGTGCTGCCGCATTTTTTCAAGCTTGGGCCCACATGGGAGGCTTGTCGGTCAAGAGGCCGCAAATTGCATTCATGCCGCGCAAGCGCCCCAATGAGGCCAAACTAAGGCACCAGTGGTTTGCTGCGCTGTGCCCGCAGGGGGCCCCTGTGCCGTGGGTGGAGTTCGATGGCTTGAGCCGCCTGCAAGTGGCGCAAACAATGGCCGAGTCGCAGGTGTTTGTGAGCCTGAGCAACGACGAAGACTGAGGGCCGCTGCCGATGGAAGCCATGGCCGCAGGCTGTGTGGTGACAGGTTTCACGGTCGGCGGCGGGCAAGAGTACGCCAAACATGCCAACGGCCTTTGGGTGGGTGAAGGGCCGCTCCCCGCGATGGACTTGGCGATAGCCAGTTTGCTGGTGATGGATGCGCCTAAGTGATCCGACTGCATGGAAGCGGGGCAGGACACAGCCACGCTGTTTGGTGAAGCCAATTTATTGCGCAGCTGAATGCGGCTTGGCACCAGTTATTGGGTGACGTCGCAGCTGATTACCGGAGTGGCGTATGCCACGCGCTTGATGCTTGGCGCATCGCACACCTCCACAAACAAGCGCAAGGTGGTGAGGTCCAAGTCTTTCATGG
>CANHKH010000015.1 GCA_947460165.1 Comamonadaceae bacterium | reverse complement strand
CCGTGGACTGGCTGCATGCCGCCGCCTATGCGGTACGAGACCAGCTGGTGCAGCGCTGGGTGAGCACCACCCGCGCCAAGAACGCGCAGGACGTCAAGCACGTCTATTACCTGTCGATGGAATTTTTGATGGGGCGCGCCTTCAGCAACGCCCTGATTGCCCTGGAGCTGCACGCCACGGTGCGCCAGGCGCTGGCCGAGCTCGGTGTGGACATGGACGCTGTGGCCGAGCTCGAGCCCGATGCCGCTTTGGGCAACGGCGGTCTGGGCCGGCTGGCGGCCTGTTTTTTGGATTCCATGGCCACGCTCGGCATCCCGGGTTATGGCTACGGCATCCGCTACGACTACGGCATGTTCCGGCAGACCATTGTTGACGGCCGCCAGGTGGAGGTGCCCGACTACTGGCTCAATGCCACCAACCCCTGGGAATTCGCCCGGCCCGAGGTGAACTACCGCATCCAGTTTGGTGGCCACGTGGTGCGCCACGGCGACCGCCACGAGTGGGTGGACAGCCACGATGTGCGCGCCATGGCCTACGACACCATCATTCCGGGCTACGGCACCCAGGCCACCAACACGCTGCGCCTGTGGTCGGCCAAGGCCACCGAAGAAATCGATCTCAATGCCTTCAACCGCGGCAATTACCTGGCAGCGGTGGAACGCAAAAACCAGTCGGAAAACGTGTCGCGCGTGCTTTACCCCGACGACTCCACCGCCTCGGGGCGTGAATTGCGCCTGCACCAGGAGTACTTCTTCGTCAGCGCCAGCGTGCAAGACCTGCTCCGCCGCTACCTGCGCCAGCACAGCACGTTTGACCAGCTCAGCGCCAAGGTCAGCATCCACCTCAACGACACCCACCCGGTGCTGGCCATCCCTGAGCTGATGCGCCTGCTGCTCGATGAGCACCACCTGCCCTGGGCCGATGCCTGGCGCCTGTGCCAAGGCGTGTTCTCTTACACCAACCACACGCTCATGCATGAAGCGCTGGAGACCTGGCCGGTCGAGGTGCTGGGCCGGGTGCTGCCGCGCCATCTGCAGATCATTTTTGACATCAATGCCCACTTTTTGACGCAGCTGACGCAAGAGCACGGCCACGACATGGGGCTGATGCGGCGCGTCTCGCTGATCGACGAGGCCGGCGAGCGCCGCGTGCGCATGGCCTATCTGGCTGTGCTGACCAGCCACTCGGTCAATGGCGTGTCGGCCTTGCACTCTGAGTTGATGCAGCAGTCCATCTTTGCCGACTTTGCCCGCTTGTGGCCACAGCGCTTTAACAACAAGACCAATGGCATCACGCCCAGGCGCTGGCTGGCACAGGCCAACCCCGCGCTCTCGGCCGTGCTCGACGCCCGCATAGGCCGCGGCTGGCGCCGCGACTTGTCGCAGCTGCAGGCGCTGCAGCCCCACCTGGACGACCCCGCCCTGGTGAGCGCCGTCAGCCAGGCCAAGCAGGCCAACAAGCAGCGGCTGGCCGACTGGCTGCAACAGCACATGGCCATCAGCGTGTCCACCGAGGCCCTGTTTGACGTGCAGATCAAGCGCATCCACGAGTACAAACGGCAGTTGCTCAATGTGCTGCATGTCGTGACCCGCTACCTGCGCCTGCTGGAGCAACCCGGCGCCGTGACCGTGCCACGGGTGATCATCTTTGCCGGCAAAGCGGCCTCGGCCTACCACATGGCCAAATTGATCATCCAGCTCATCAACGATGTGGCCACAACCATCAACGCCGACAGCCGGGTGGCCGGCCAACTCAAGGTGGTGTTCATCCCCAACTACAGCGTCAGCCTGGCCGAGCTCATCATCCCTGCGGCAGATTTGTCCGAGCAAATCTCCACCGCCGGCACCGAGGCCTCGGGCACCGGCAACATGAAGTTCGCGCTCAACGGCGCGCTGACCATAGGCACGCTGGACGGTGCCAACGTCGAGCTGCAACAAAATGTGGGCGCCGACAATATTTTCATCTTTGGCCACACCACGCCCGAGGTGGCTGCCATCCGCGCCGCCGGCTACCAGCCCCGCGCCATTTTGCAGCGCAAGACCGAGTTGCAGCGCGTGCTCGAAGCCATCCGCGACGGCCGTTTTAGCCCCGAGGAGCCCAGCCGCTACACCGCTATTTACGATGTGCTGGTGAACTGGGGCGACCAGTACCTGCTGCTGGCCGACTACAGCAGCTACATCGCAGCCCAAGAGCGGGTGGATGCTCTGTACCGCACGCCCGATGCGTGGGCCCGCAAGGCGCTGCGCAACATCGCCGGCATGGGCCCGTTTTCGTCCGACCGCACCATTGCCGAGTACGCCAGCGACATCTGGCGCGTGCAGCCCATGGTCTTGGCAGCTTAGCAGCTGTTTTTTGGCGTTTCGCCGTTGTCCTCAGTCAAGGCTGCATGTCTCATCGGGCAGGGCTGCAGCCTCATGGTTTGGACGCCGGACATGACGGCCTGCTCCGACTGCGCCCGTCCATACCGGGAGTGAGCATTGGCCGAGGGAGCATTTAGCTGCCCGGCACTTTGAGCCGCCAAAGGGACGGTGTAGAAATGCGCACGGGTCCGTTCTCGCCGACCGAAAACTGAGCATCTAACCGAGTTGATGCCAACTCAAAATTGACCAGGGTGTTCCACTTGCCTGCTGAAATTTTCAGCAGGAGAGACAAGAAGGCGATCACCTTGAAAATGATAGGCAAGGTCGGGCGCATGAAATTGCGCGACCAACTCTCCAACAGCGAGATTGGACGGCAGCCCGTGTGCCAAGGCCACCCCGCCCAAACTGGCGCCAGGCTGCGCACACTCGGCAAGCACCTGAGCCTTGAACTTTGGACTGTATTCACAGCGCCGCCGCTGGCCCTCTTGATGAGCTCAACTGCTCATTGTCTCCACGATCCTTTCTTCGTGGAAACGATGCCCAATGAACTCTCAACTCAAGATGGGGTTCGCCAGACGCATGCCCCAATGAGAAAGAACTTTGGCATGGTCTTTGCGATCTACCAAGACCCATAGCGAATCATCGGCTCAAAAGATGTAGATCGCTTCGGTATGTGATGGAAGTTGCCAATTAAGTGCATGCGTCGCACCGAAATAGTGCGAATTAGACGAAAAAAGCAAACAAACTTCCGGTCGATTGTTCTATTACATGTGCTAACCCTCTAAGGAGTCATTGATGCCATCTTCAAATTTCCCACAGAATCGTCGACATATGCTCGGCTTGGGTCTGGGTCTGGGTCTGGGGGCGACAATGTCCCCTCTAAGCAGAGCACTGGCAGCGGACGCCCCACTGACTTTTCAACTTTCCTGGATCAAAAGCATTCAGTACGGTGGTTACTTTGCAGGACTTGAGCACGGATCTTTCAGCAGCAACAACATACAGGTTGCCTTTAACTCGGGCGGGCCAAACGTTGATCCTTTGGCGAACGTTGCTACAGGCCGAGCCCAACTCGGCGACCGTCCGATCGGGCCGATCATTGTGGCGCGGGAGCGAGGAATACCCATCAAGGTTATTGCCACGGTATTTCAACGCAGTCCCTTTAGCATCATCAGCCTGGCTGATAAGCCGATACGTTCAATAAAGGAGCTGAAAGGTAAGACCGTCGCCGTAGCCACCTCCAATAAGCCGCTCATGCTGAATCTGATCCGCGACGCGGGCTTGGATCCTGACAGCGTCAACATGGTGCCTTCCGCGCCTGATCCGTCGGCACTGGTTTCTGGTCAGATCGACGCATATTCGGGATATTCGACCAACCAGGGTGTGATGTTGGAGACCCGCGGCGTCAAGATTTTCTCGCTCAATGCCCACGATCTCGGCATGCCTGAGACGGCAGGCACTATTTATGGGCGCGAAGACTTCCTGAATGCCAACCGCCAACAGGTTGTCCGGTTTCTGAAGGGTGCAATTGGCGGCTGGCAATGGGCGCTCTCGAACAAAGAGCAGACCGCGCGCCTGATGGTGGACAAATACGGCGCGCCGGGGCTGGACTACAAAGCCCAGTTCGCAGAAATCGTCGCCAGCGAACCTTTTATTAAGGCTGGCCCAGCGAATGCCAAAGGTCTTTTGGCGATCGACATGGCGCTCTATGAAAAGATCATCGGTATTTACCGAAAGGTAGACATTGTCAAGTCCGACATGACTGCCGCTTCCTTGTGCGATCCGTCATTTATCAACGCCGCGCTGGCAAGCTCCTGATTCAAACCGCTGAAAGGCTTATGTCTAAAGATATCGTAGTCAATCAAGTCACGATGGTTTTTAAGGGCCGGGGGACATCGACGATCGCTTTAGAAAAAATTGATCTGTCGATGCCTGCTGGAGGCTTTGGTGCCATCATCGGGCCCAGCGGTTGTGGCAAGTCGACTTTGCTGCGCTTGGTTGCCGATATCATGCAGCCCTTGACTGGGAGCATCCGCATCGGCGGCGAGAGCCCGTCAACGGCGCGCAAAGAAAACTCACTGGGTTTTGTGTTTCAGCAACCCACTTTGTTGCCTTGGCGCAACGTGAAACAAAACGTCGAATTACCGATCAGGATCGCCGACAGCAGCAATACCCGCCGTGGCCGGTTGACGCCATCTGAGCTGATTGAGTTGGTCGGTCTGAAGGGATTCGAGAATGCTCTTCCAGGCGAATTATCTGGCGGTATGCAGCAGCGTGCAGCAATCGCGCGTGCGCTGGTACTGCGCCCTGATGTGCTCTTGCTGGACGAACCATTTGGCGCGCTGGACGAGATAACCCGCCAGCGAATGAATCTCGAACTTCTAAGGATCTGGGCGGAAAGCGGCACCACAGCGCTACTAGTGACCCACTCGATAGCCGAGGCTGTATTCATGGCTGACAAGGTGTTCATCATGTCAGCGCGTCCTGGGCGCATGACCGGCAAGATCGATGTTCCGCTCACACGCCCCCGTACCTTGGACATGATGCGTTCTCCCGAGTTTTTCAACTGTGTGAACGAAGTCCGGGACGGACTTTTTGGTCGCGAATCCGAGCCCGCGCAAGTAACGGAGGTTCGCCCGGTGGAGACATGGTGACACGACATCTGACGCCTGTAATCTTGCCTTTGTTATCGGTTACATTGCTGATTCTGGTAATAGAGGCGCTAAACCGAGCAGGGATGTTGCCGGTCTTTATTCCGGGGCCATTACAGATTGGGCTGGTAGCCTGGAACAACCCCCGTTTAGTCATCGGCAATCTGCTGCCCACAATGTACACGGCGACGATGGGTTACGTCATTGCGGTTGCGCTGACGTTCACAGCTGCTTGTATCGGGGTGTTGGTACGCAGGTTGCGCGGGTCCATCTACTCCACGGGTGTCGTGATCAACGCTATTCCAGTCATCGCTACTGCGCCGCTGTTGGCGCTTTGGCTTGGCACTGGCGGAAGCACACAGATTGTCATAGCTGCCTTGTCGACCCAGTTCCCTTTGCTGGTGGGCGCGATGCAAGGTTTGGCGACCGCTGACGAGCGGCAGCGCGAGCTACTTTACGTGCTCAACGCATCACGTGTGCAAGTCGTTTGGTATCTTCGTATACCGACCGCGCTCCCCTATATATTTGCGGGACTAAAGGTCGCCGCACCGCTTGCGGTACTTGGCGCGATCACGGCGGAGTGGGCCGGGGCCGATCGTGGTGTTGGCGCAATGATGTTATATGCGCTTTTTTCTTATGACATCGAAAAAGTTTGGCTAGCAGTATTGCTTTGCTGCGGGCTGGCGGGTTCCGCCTACGCTCTGCTCGCGTTGCTTGAACGCCAGGTTGTCACCTGGGAGCGGACAAGGACATGAGACGACTTGCTTCGATAATCTTCATCGGTTTGCTGCTGCTGGGTATTTGGCAGGGACTTATTTCCTTTTTTGCTTTGCCTGCATATCTGGTGCCAACACCAGGCGCGGTTCTTGGTGCCGCAGTGGAGCGCTGGGATGTACTGGCCGGACATGCCGCGCTAACCGTTGGCGCAGCGATTGTTGGCCTGCTCATCAGTACCTTGTTCGCATCGGCATTCGCACTGTTATTTACCGTCAGCCGCCATGCATCGCAGACCGCAATGCCAGTGCTGTTGGTGTTCCGGTCTGCGCCTGTCGCTGCAGTGGCGCCGCTGATTACCCTGTTTATGGGACGCGGCATAGGCACCAGTGTGGTGGTGGTGACCATCGTTTCGTTTTTTCCATTGATGATCAATTTACAGCGGGGTCTGGCTGCTGCTGACCGAAGCGCGATCGAACTGATGCATGTTTACGGTGCAGGCCTTTGGAAGCAGATGGCGATTGTTCGTATTCCTTATGCGATGCCCTATTTTTTCACCGGTTTGCGTATAGCAGGTGCCAGCGCTGTGCTTGGAACGATGTTGTCTGAATGGATAACCGGTGCCCGTGGACTCGGCAAGCTGATTTTGGACAGTGGCGAAATGCGAGAGACGGGGATGCTGTGGGCCGCTGTACTCACCTCGGTATTGATAGGCTTACTGGTATTTGCATTAACTTCCTGGGGCGAGACTTACACGACCCGTTGGAGGCAGGCTGGCTCCAGTCTGAAAGAATAAATTGCTTTTGATGTCAGAAAACGATGTCGAGCAGTTGATCGACATGGACTTGGCGATTGATTGCGCCGAAACCGCTTTTGTGCAGCAGGTATCGGGCGGGGAGTTGGCGAGGGGTCGGTTGGACATGAGGCGCTTATCGCCACGGGCCGGCGTACTGGGCGTGGCGGGATTCGGCCACGATATCAGCCAATTGATGATCAAAACCAATTGCCACGGCTGGCCGCAGGTGGATGGACCTCGTGTTACTCGTAGCTTGCTCACGCTGTGGGACATGGCTTCAGTCCGGCCAATAGCATTGATTTCGGCCGAGCGCTTTAACGATCACCGAACCGCTGCCGGTTTCGCTGCGGCTGCCAAGGTACTGGCCCCGGCCGCAGCATCCAAGCTTGCTATATTCGGAGCGGGCAAGATGGCAATGCCGGCTTTGCTGTATCTGCTCAAGGTCCGCCCGATCCGTCGGGTCCTGATCGTCGGGCGCAATGCCGAACGCGCAGAGGCGATGGTTGCGACCGCAAGAGGGCTTGCTCAACTGTCTGGTGTCGAAGTTAGAGTCGCTCGCAATGCCGCCGAGGCGGCTGAGCAAGCCGACATAATCGTGACGGCAACCACCTCAGATACGCCGGTGTTTCCTGGTAATTTGGTGCATGAAGGCGCGCTGATCATTCTCGGCGGCGCCAATCGCCCTGGAGCGCGCGAAGCTGATGATGCGCTGATCGGCCGCGCCGTCATTTACACCGACCATACCGAGGGCGCTCTGGAGAAGGCCGGTGATCTGATCTTGCCGCTTGCCTCCGGTGTCATCGGCAAGACCGCCATCGCCGGCGAACTTGGCTCGCTGATCGGCCGGCCTGTTCCTGCGCTGACACACGGCGCAGTCCATGTCTTCAAATCAATTGGTATCGCCCTGCAAGACCTGGTGCTGGCCTACGCGCTACTTCGACGCGCCGAATCGCGCAGCCTGGGGATGCACTTCGACACCGAGGGCGCGCCTACGGTCCAGCAAATCCAACAACTATGAGCAAGACCCTGATCCACAACGTCGCGATTCTTACGCTGGACTCGCAACATCGGTTTATCGATGAAGGCTATCTGCTCATTGAGAACGACCGCATCGTGGCACTCGGTGAGGGCGCTGCGCCGCCGGTGCCGCAGTTGGCACGCGTCATCGACGGCGCCGGCAAGCTGGCGGCGCCCGGATTAGTGAATGCACACACCCATTCGCAGTCTGCAACGCTGCCTGGTTTCGGCGACCGCCTGAGCCATCCGGCTTTCATGTGGCTGACCCAAGCTCATACGTCGCGCCGTACGCCAGACGAAACGCGGCTGGCAGTGTTGTTGACTGCATGGGCCGCGCTTAGCAGTGGGACGACCGCCGTGATCGACCATTTCCCGGGCCAGCGTTTTGTCGCTGCGGATATCGACGCTGCGCTGGGTGCCTGGGAAGAAACCGGTATGCGTGCCACGCTAGGCCTGCGTTTTTTCGATGGCGCGTTCGACGACATTTACCCGGCTCCGGGCGTGCTGTCTCAACCACTGCTTGATCAGTTGCGTCAGGTTCAGTTATTGCGTCCGCAGCCGCTGGAAGAATTGCGCGAGTTGATGGAAGGCGCAATGCGGCGCTGGCACGGCAAGGATGGGCGGCTCGGCGTCTTCCCCGCACCGTCAAATCCTGATCGCTGTAGCGACGACGCGTTGCGCTTGTGCGCCGAACTCGCACGGCGTTTCGATACTGGCATTCACACCCATCTGCTCGAAACTGCAAAGCAGGCCCGGCTGGCACGTGAACGCTATGGCGTGAGCTCACTGGGCCGCCTAGAACGGCTCGGCGTGTTGTCAGACCGCTGGTCTTGTGCCCACTGTTGCTGGCTGGACGACGAAGACATCGCACTGATGGCGGCTTCTGGCGCGGTCGCCGTATTGAACCCGGAGAGCAACGCACGGCTGGGATCTGGCACAGCGCCAATTCCGGCCATGTTACGAGCCGGCGTTCGTTTGGCGCTGGGCACGGACGGCGCTGGCGCCAACGACAACCTTTCGATGCAGGAAGCGATGCGGGGTGCGGCCACTTTGCACCGGACGTCGCTGGCGAAGCCGCAAGACTGGCCTTCAGCCCTTCAGGTCATGAGCATGGCGACCGTCGGCGGTGCCGAGGCGTTGCGCCAGCCGTTGCTGGGGTCACTGGCCCCCGGCTGGTTGGCCGACCTCGCCTTGTACCGCATGGATACACCCGCGTGGCTTCCCCTGAACGATCCGATAGCCCAAATGGTTTTTGCCGAAACTGGCGCATCGGTGGACACCGTGCTGGTGGGCGGCGCAGTCGTGCTGGAGCAGGGGCGTCCGACCCGTTTTGATACGAACAGCCTTTGCACCGAAATCCGCGACATGGCGCGTAGCCTGCGCTTGCGCAACGCCGATCTATTCGCGGTGGCCGACTCCGTCGCTGGCCACATGGCCTGATTGTGCAAAGCTGAATTGAACCAAAGCAAAATATAACAGGGCAGTCCGCCAACCGAAAAAAGTCGATGCAATTGAACAAACCATCTCTGTTTTCTCCCGATCGCCCCGCTGGTTCAATATTGGAGGGAGATGAGATGTTCAGCGTTTCCGCACGGCGGCTGCGCTTTCCAGGAAACTGCACCTGTCGCGACGCTGTGAACTTGCAAGTTGACGGGCATCGCATCGCAGCAGAGCAGCCTGCCGGACCAGATGCGCCAGGGACAGCAGGACAAATCCTGATGCCGGCTTTCGCCAACGGTCATGACCATGTGCGCGGCGTTCCACCCACCGCGCTGGCGGCCTTTGACCTACCGCTGGAATTGTGGCTGGCGCAGATGTCGGGTCCGCCGGCCTGCGATCCCTTCTTGATCGCGGCTGCCGCGCTGGGGCGTCAGGCCTTGTCGGGCTGCGGCAGCATCATGGTGCATTACACCCGTCCGCAAGATCCAACACGCATCGTGCAGGAACTGAAAGTTGTAGCAAGTGCTGCCCGCGCGGTCGGGGTGCGGGTAGCCATCGCGCCTGCGCTGCGCGATATCAATGCCCTCGGCTATGCCGTCGATGAGCAGGTATTGGCCAGGCTGCCGCCGGCCGCCAGAGCCGCAATCAAGGAACGACTTTTGTCGCGCCCACCCGGCTCGCCGGCGGAACAGGTTCAACTGGTGGACGAAGTGGCTCTGCAAGTAGAGGGTCCGCTGGTTGACGTGCAATATGGACCCTACGGCCCGGAGTGGTGCTCCGACGCGTTACTCACCGCCGTCGCCGAGGCTTCAGCCCGCAACGAGCGGCGCGTGCACATGCATCTGATGGAGTCAAAAGTACAGCGCGAATATCTGGACGCCCGATATCCGGGCGGACCGCTGCGTTTTCTAGACAGCATAGGCCTACTATCGCCGCGGCTATCAATTGCCCATGCGGTCTGGTTGAGGCCGGACGAAATGGACCTGCTGGCCAAGCGCGGCGTCAGCGTCTCTATCAACACCAGCTCCAACCTTGGCCTTCGCAATGGAATGGCGCCGGTGGCCGAGCTTTACCGGCGAGGCGTGCCTTTGGCACAGGGCCTCGACGGTTTCTCGGTCGACGATGATGACGACGCCTTCCGGGAGTTGCGCCTTAATTACATGCTTCACAGAGGCACAGGGTTTGAACAAGGCATGCCGCTGTCAGCGCTCTTTCATGCCGCCTGCCACGGTGGCCGTCGTATCGTGACCGGCGACGACGGCGCACAGACCTTGCTGCAAGTCAGTGCGCCGGCTGATTTCATGGTGCTGGATCGTGCTGCTCTGGCGCAGGACCTGGTGCTGGATGTCGATGATGAGATGTTGGTTGCACTGCGTGCAACCAAGGCTTCTATGCGCCATCTTTTCGTCGATGGGCGCGAGGTTGTGCGCGACGGCGAATTACAAGGTTTTGATCTACCAGCCTTGCAGGCGGAGTTGATGGCGCAGGTCAGGCACGGTGCCCCGGCATACCGCGATTGGAGGCAGGTAACGGCTGCATGGGCTGGCACGTTGCGCGAAGTCTATATGGGCGCACTGCATCGAAGCTGACTTGCTGAACTCAAAGGAGCATTTAAATGGAAAAAGTGGATGCCGTCATCCGGGGCGGCCAGGTCGTATCGGCAGATCAGATCGTTAGCGCGTCCGTTGCAATCGATGGCGGATTGATCGTCGCCGTCGGCCATGATGACATGATGCCTGCCGCACGAGAGGAAATACGGGCCGACGGCTTGTTTCTGTTGCCGGGCGCAATCGACAGTCATGTGCATTTTCGTGACCCCGGTTACCCGCACAAAGAAACCTGGAAGAGCGGTTCAGCTGCCGCGGCCTGCGGCGGTGTCACCACCGTTTTTGACATGCCCAACACCAACCCGGCGACGGGTACGGTCGAAAGCGTGCGGGTGAAATTGAAAGCCGCTGAATCCTCTTATGTCGACTACGGCATCCACGGCTTGTTCAACGACGATACGATCGACCGCATGGAGCAACTTTTAGAAGCTGGCGTTACCAGCTTCTGTGCATTCGCAGGCACAACCGCCGGGCATCCGGCCCCGACCGACGGTGCGCTGCTCGAAGGTTTTGAGACACTCGCCCCGTTGGGCATACGTGCTGTGGTGCACGTGGAGAATTCGTCGATCGTGACCCGGCGTCAGCTAAAGATACAGGCAGCGGGCCGCATTGATGCCTTTGCCCATCTGGCGGGCAGCCCGGACGTTTGCGAGGTCGAGGCTGTTGGCCGCGTCATCACACTGGCTGAGTGGGCCGGGGCCCGGATCCACATCGCACACCTTAGTAGCGCTGATTCACTGTATTTGATCCGAGATGCGAAACGCCGCGGCGTTGACGTGACCGTCGAGACCTGTCCGCAATACCTGCTGCTAAACACCGACGACATGATGCGCATGGGTGGCTTGCTCAGGATGAATCCACCCATTCGCGAACCACGTCACAACCAGCCGTTATGGGACGCGCTTGCTGAAGGTGTCATCGATATGATTGCGACCGACCACGCCCCTCACAGTCCTGACGAAAAGCTCCGGGAAAACATCTGGAGTTGCGACTGCGGAGTCGTCGGCATTGAAACGCAGATGGCGTTGATGCTCACGGAGATACAGCATGGCCGGGCCAGCCTGATGGACTATGTGCTTTGGAGTTCGGTCAATCCCGCCAAGGCCTGGGGTCTTTATGGCACAAAGGGAACGATCTCGCCGGGTGCGCATGCCGATATCGCCATCGTCGACTTAGAGCAGCGTCGCGTGGTGTCGCAACGCAAGTTGCAAAGCATCAGCAAGATATCTCCTTGGCACGGCCGCAACACACATGGCGCACCCGTCCACACACTTGTGCGAGGCCGCTTCGTGATGCGCGACAGCAAATTGATCACAGAAGCTGCCGGATGGGGGCGTTCGATCAAAGGGGTACAGGCGATGCCCGCACCCCTTGCGCGCAATACTGATCGTTATACCAAGGCTGTCGTCACAAAGCCGCTCGGGGTTCCTCAGACAGCGCTGGTCCTGGC
The DNA here is from genome assembly GCA_947460165.1 of Comamonadaceae bacterium. Taxonomy (GTDB): domain Bacteria; phylum Pseudomonadota; class Gammaproteobacteria; order Burkholderiales; family Burkholderiaceae_C; genus Polaromonas. The sequence goes on along the minus strand of CANHKH010000015.1, from coordinate 7,932 downwards.
GCTGAACGACGTTTAAGAAATCGCTCGACATCAAAAACCGCGATCTTCTAGCCTTTCAACCGCGACTGGAGCATGTCTTGGCTCATCTGTAGTCGCTTTGAATTTTGGTTGAGGGTAAGCGAAGCAAATTTTTTTAACCAACCACATCAACCGGGTCGTCCCCGGACATACCATGACCGAACACATTCTTAACGCCAGCGTTGACACCTGCCATTGGGGCCTGTTTGACGCGAAAATTCCCGCTGTGCTGCGCGTGCAGAGCGGTGACCGTCTGACCGTAAACACCGTCAGCGGCGGCCCCGACGTGTTGCCACCCGCTGACCAATTTCATATCCCCCCCGAACTGGCCGACATCTATTTGCGCACACCGCGGCATGTGCCAGGCCACATCCTGACGGGCCCAGTTTTCGTGGAAGATGCCGAGCCAGGCGACACGCTGGAAGTGCGCATCGTCGATGTCAAATTGCGTCAGGACTGGGGCTATAACTTCATCCGCCCACTGGCGGGTGCCCTGCCAGCCGAATTTGACACCTACCGCCTGATGAATATTCCGCTGGATGGCCAGCGCATGGTCGCACGCCTTCCTTGGGGACTCGACCTGCCGCTGCATCCCTTCTTCGGCGTGATGGGTGTCGCGCCGCCCGCCCATTGGGGCCGTATCAGCACCATCATTCCGCGCGCGCATGGAGGCAACCTAGACAACAAGGAACTGCGCCCCGGCAGTTCACTGTTTTTGCCTGTTCATGTATCAGGGGCACTTTTTTCTTGTGGCGACGGCCATGCGGCTCAGGGCGATGGCGAGGTTTGCACCACGGCCATCGAGACTGCGCTGCAAGGGGTTTTCGAGCTGGTTTTGCACAAGAACACGGCTCTGGCGTATCCGCGTGCCGAAACCCCCACCCACTACATCACCATGGGCATGGCCCCCACGCTGGACCAATGCATGGAAATGGCGCTTCGAGACATGATCGTGCTGCTCACCCAGCGCGGCCTGTCCCGTGAAGATGCTTACACGCTGTGCAGCCTGGGCGTTGACTTTCGCATCACGCAAACGGTCAACACCCACCGCGGTGTGCACGCCATGCTGCCCAAGGGATTAGCGCCACCATTCAAGGGGCATATGTGATCGTATACAAAAGCAGTTTCAAAAACCCTCCCCTTATACCGGTCTAGGATCAAAACGTATTTGAAAAAAATAGTCTGCCACCGGGGAGGCGCATAAGCAAAGCCTATACCGTTTGATTGGGTACAACAGACAAGTCAACATTTACGCGTTCTCGACCAATGTCTTTTGCTACGCAGCGGGTCAGCACGACACGGGCGGCCTCCTGACCGATGATGTAACGGGGTATGTCAAGGCATGTCAGGTGCGACGTCAATTGAGCACTGATCTCGTAATCGTCAAAGCTTGCCAAGGCTATGTCGTCCGGTACACGCAAACCTCTACGTTGGCATTCCAAGAGCGCGCCAATCCCGAATACATCGGCTGCAAAAAAGATGGCATCTGCCTTGACCTGTTAGCTAATCAGTAGCTCCAGACCGCGCGATCCGGCACACCTTGGCAGCCGCTCAAAATCCGCGCATGGAACGTGTCTAGATGGTATTGAGATTGGCACGTTGGTTGATGAACAGTATGCCTGCTGGACCGTGCAGCCGACGTGTTCGGCAATGGTACGGCGCCTGAACCGGAGGATCTAGCGCCGCTTAACGCCAAGATCGGGCAACTGGCGCTGGAGAACGATTATTTAGAAGGCGCGCTCACCAAGCCTGGGTTGCTGAGCGCAAAGCGATGATCGACTGTGAACATTCACTGAGCATGGCGCGTCAGGCCAAGCTGCTCGACATCAGCCGTGGCGCGGTCTACTACCGGCCACGGCCCACCAGCGATGCCGACTTGGCAACAATACGCCGAATCGTCGAATTGCACTTGGAGCACCCCTTCATGGGTGCTCGCATGATCAGGCGCATGTTGCTGCGCGAAGGCATCCGTGTGGGTCTGCGCCACCTGAGCACGTTGATGTTGCGCTTGGGCATCAAGGCCCTGTGCCCGCAGCCAGGCACGAGCGAGCGCAATCCCCAGCATAAGGTCTACTTGCATTGCTATTTCTGAAATGCCAAAGTGTTTGGCATGTTGTTTGCATCTTAACTTGGATACAAGACTGGATGCACCAAAATGTCCCGCGCCGATTTCACCTCTCACCCGACAGCCCCGGCCGACGCCGCCAGCGTGCCGGCTTTTTCGCCGCAGGCCTGGATACTCCCGCTCGAACAGCCCATTCAAGAGGCAGCGCAAGGGCCACTGGCGGGTCTGAGCTTCGCGGTGAAAGACAACATTGACGTTGGCGGCTTGCCGACGACGGCCGCTTGCCCGGCCTTTGCTTACACGCCGCAAGCCAGCGCCACAGTGGTGCGCCGTTTGCTCGATGCTGGTGCATCCTTGCACGGCAAAACCAATCTGGACCAGTTCGCCTGCGGACTGAGCGGCACCCGCTCACCGCATGGCGCTGTCCCGAACGCGCTCAATCCGCTGTATGTCAGTGGCGGCTCGAGCTCCGGCTCGGCCTATGTGGTGGCGACCGGACAGGTGGACTTTGCCCTGGGGACGGATACCGCCGGCTCGGGCCGGGTGCCGGCCGGCCTGAACAACATCGTGGGGCTCAAGCCTTCGCGCGGCCTGATCAGCACCAGCGGCGTGCTGCCCGCCGCGCAGAGCGTGGACGCGGTGTCCATCTTTGCGCGCACTGTACCCATGGCCTGGCAGGTCCTGCTCTGCGCACTTGGGCACGATGGCGCCGACCCCTATTCACGAACGCTTGAGCTCGACGCCCGCCCGCTGCCACCTGGCTTTCGTTTTGGCGTACCCGCCCCGCTTGAATTTTTCGGCAACGAGGAGGCGAGCGCAGCCTTCGACGCGGCGGTGGGGCGGCTGCGCGCGATGGGCGGAACGCCGGTGGCTATCGACTACCAGCCCCTGGAGCAAGCGGCAGATCTGTTGTACGGCAGTGCATTGGTCGCTGAACGCTATGCGGCCATACGCAGCTTCTTTGACGCACAGTCCCAGGCGGTCATCGAGCCGGTGCGCAGCATCATCGATGCCGGAAGGCAGTACCGTGGTGCCGATGTCTTCGAGGCCCGCACCCGCCTGCAGGCGCTGGCGCAGCAGGCGGCTCCGATGTGGCAGGAGATCGATGTGCTGCTGGTGCCCACCACGCCGGGCCACTGCACGATAGCGGCCATGCAGGCCGACCCGGTCCGACTCAATCGGCAACTCGGTCACTACACCAACTTCGTCAACCTGCTGGACTATGCAGCCCTGTCGGTGCCCAGCACGCTCGACAGCGAGGGACTGCCTCACGGGATCACCTTGATCGGCCCCTGCGGCAGCGATTGGCGACTTGCCGAGCTGGGCACCCGTTACCACGCTGGCACCGGCCTGGGCCTGGGCGCGACGTCCCAAACGCCGCCCGCCCGTGCATCCTTGCCATTGCCCCCTTCCGCTGAGCCCAGGATCAAGGTGGCGGTGGTGGGCGCGCATTTGAGCGGCATGCCGCTCAACAGCCAACTGACCGAACGGGGCGGTCGTTTGCTTCATGCTGCGCGGACCGCACCCAGCTACCGTCTGTTCGCCCTGCCCGAGAGCCGGCCACCCAAGCCAGGTTTGCTGCGGGTCGCGCCCGATACCGGTGCCCGCATCGAGGTTGAAATCTGGGATATGCCGGTGTCGCAGTACGGCTCCTTTGTGGCCCTGATCCCGGCGCCGCTGGGCATAGGCACGCTCGAACTGGAGGGCGGCCAGCAGGTTCAAGGTTTCCTATGCGAGGCGCAGGCATTGACTGCGGCCAGCGACATCAGCGCCTGGGGTGGTTGGCGCGCCTACACCAACAGTCTGAAAACCACCGCCGCCTGAAATTCACCGTGCTTCGCTTCATTCACCCTGCCCACTGGAGAACGCCATGAGCCACACCGTACCGACCGCCCCCGCATCCCATGCCGCTTCCCCGCGGCGCCGAACCACCTTGAAGGCCACCGGCCTGGCTCTGGCCGCCCTGGCAGCGCCGGCCTTGGTGCGGGCCCAAAGCTCGCCCAAGATCCGACTCGGATTCTGGCCAGTGGCCTCGGGAATTCCGTTTTTTGCCGCCATCGAAAAAGGCTACTTCAAGGACGCCGGCCTGGATGTGGAAGCCCTCAAGCTGGCCAGCCCGCAGCAGGTGGCCGAAGCCATGATTTCCGGTCGCGCTGAAGGAAGCGCCAACGGAACTGGATCAGCCGCCTTGGGCATTGCAGAGATCGCCCAGCCGGGCTTGCTCAAGATCTTCTGCACCAACCCGACCAACGTCAAATTCGTGCTGGACCAATTCATCGTCGCCAAGGACAGTCCGATCAAGTCCATCGCCGAACTCAGCGGCAAGAAAGTCGCCTGCGGCCCCGGCGTGCAGAACGTGGTGCTGACACGCACGGTGCTCGAGCGAGCTGGCGCCAAAAATACGTCGGTGGTCGAGCTGCCGATTGGCCAGCACATCGCCTCCATCGTGGCAGGACAGGTCGACGCCTGCTACACGCTGGAGCCCACCGGCACCATTGGGCGCATCAACGGCACCACGCGCAACCTCGAAGTGGGCGTGATCGCCAAGTATGTGCTGGGCAATCCGATGGCGCCCTGGCATGGCGGCTCGGCCAGCCTGACCACCGAGTTCATCAACAAGCACCCGGACGTGACGCGCCGCTTCGTCGCAGCTTACAAGCGTGGCGTCGACCTGGTACGCAACAACCCTGCCGAGGCGCGGCCTGCACTCAAGGGCTATACCGCCATCGAAGGCGCCTTGACCAATGAAGTGCCGATGGCCGACTACATGATGTCCTCGGAATTCAAGCCGGCGGACATTGCCTATTTCCAGCAGTTCTTCGACCTGTTCACCGACCGGGGCATCTTCAGCCGCAAGGTGGATGTGGCTGGTCTGCTCTACAGGGGTTGAGTGTGAGCGATCCTCAAACGCCGAACAAGGCGCCCGGCGGCTGGAAGCCCGCCGCTGGCGGGCCAGGGCCCGCAGCAGCACCACGCTGGGATTGGGGCCGGGCGTTGCCGCTGGCAGGACCCTTGGCCTTGCTCGTGATCTGGGATCTGGTGGTACGGGCCGGGTGGATCAAGGCGATCTTGCTGCCACCGCCGTCGGCCACCTTGTTGACCCTGATCAATGGCATGGCCAGCGATGCGCTCCTGCCGCACTTTCTGGTCACCTTCAAACGGACCATGATGGCCTTCCTGATGGCCACTGCGGTCGGCATGCCGCTGGGCATCGCCTTGGGTAGCAATGAGCGGGCCTATCGCAGTGTTGAATTTCTGATCGATTTTTTTCGCTCCACGCCCTCATCGGCGCTGATTCCCTTGTTCCTGCTCATCTTCGGCATTTCTGACATCAACAAGGTGGCGATCGCCGCATTCGGCGCCTTTCTCATTGTGATTTTCAACTGTGCCTATGGCGTCATCAATGCCCGCAAGCAAAGGGTGGCGGCGGCCAAGGTCATGGGGGCGAGCCGCTGGCAAATCTTCAAGAACGTGCTGTTCTGGGAGAGTCTGCAGCCGGCCTTCGTCGGTCTGCGCTCTGCGGTCTCGATGGCGCTGGTCATCGTGGTGGTGGCTGAAATGTTCATTGGTTCGGAAAACGGGCTGGGCCACAAGATCATCGACGCACAACAAGTCATGAATGTCAAAACCATGTATGCGGCCATCATGGCAGCGGGCATCCTGGGCTATGCGCTCAATGTGATGTTTCTGGCTGCCGAGCGTCGCATCGTTCACTGGAGTGGTCGATGAATGAAGTCGTTAATGGGCCTGTGTATGCCGATGTCCCCCGGCCGGCCTTCAGGCCGGGCTCGGCAGGAACACACATCACCATCCGCGGGCTGACCAAGTATTTCGCCGGCTGGCCACTCTATGAAAACCTGGACCTGGACATCCCGAAGAACAAGATCATCTCCATCTTCGGCCCCAATGGCTGCGGCAAATCCACCCTCATCAACATGATTGCGGGGCTGGTGCCGATCGATGCCGGTGAAATTCTGTTCGACGGCAAGTCGCTCAAGGACACCAAAATTGGCTATGTCTTCCAGAACTACCGCGAGGCCCTGTTCCCGTGGATGCGCACCATCGACAACATCGCCTACCCGCTGCAGCTTGAAAAGCGCAGCAAAGCCGAGGTCGACCGCCGCATGGAGGAATTGGTGGCATCGTTCGACGTCAAGTTTGACCTCCATCGCTATCCTTACGAGCTCTCCGGCGGACAGCAGCAGACGGCGTCCATCATGCGGGCCTTGGCTCCTAAGCCCGAGGTGTTGTTTTTGGACGAGCCGTTTTCCGCGCTCGATTTCGAGATGACCCTGTTCATTCGGGAAAAACTGCAGGAGGTCTTTATGCAGACCGGCACCACCATGATGCTGGTCTCGCACGACCTTGAAGAAGCGGTCTACCTGGCTGATCAAATCCTGTTGCTCACCAAACGACCTACCTCAGTGGCCGAGATCCTTCAGTATGATGACCCTCGTCCCCGCACCGTGGCCACGCTCACGGAGCCTAGTTTCGTGGCCGCCAAGAAGCGCAGCCTGGAAATCTTTCAACAAGAAGTTCGACGCTAAATCCCATGAGTGCCCCGACCAAAGCCCGCGTGTCACTGGCCGATGAGGTCTATGCACAGCTCAAGAGCGACATCGCCAATTTCGTCCTTGTGCCAGGTGACCGGTTTTCCGAGGGCGAGATCTGTGACCGGCTTGAGGTGTCACGCACGCCGGTGCGCCAGGCGCTGGTGCGCCTGCAGCAGGAGGGCCAGGTCGAGGTCCTGTTCAGGAACGGGTGGCGTGTTTTGCCCTTGGACTTTGCCAAGTTCGACCAGCTGTATGACCTGCGCCTGCTGATCGAGACCGAGTCAGTGCAAAGGCTGTGCGAAGGCAACACCACTGGCGATGCAAAGGCCAGTCAGGCCATGCTGGAGCAGCTCTCGGGCATTTGGCTGGTGCCCAAGTCGCGCCGCCTTCGGGACAACAATCAGGTCAGCCAACTCGACGAGGACTTTCACTGCGCGCTGGTGGAAGCCACTGGCAATGCGGAAATGCTGCGGGTGCACCGCGACATCACCGATCGGATTCGGGTGATCCGCAAGCTCGACTTCACCCAGGGTGCCCGCATCGAGGCGACCTACGAAGAACACGCCAAAATCCTGCAGGCTATTTTGTCCAAGCGCACTGAACAGTCCAGGCTGCTGCTCAAGGCGCATGTGGAGTCGAGCCAGTTGGAGGTTCGCAAAATCACCTTGCACCAGTTGCAGATGGCACGCCTGGGCAAGACATGAAGCCGTTGTGAGCATCTAGGAAGCGGCGCGCGTCAAGGTGGTTGTCGCCTCATGCTTTTGCCGGCTACATCGGTATGACCAAGTGTGCCTAACATCCATGACCAGCCCTTAGGCCGGAATTTCGGTTGTCTATGCGGGTTTGAGTCCACCCCACCTTGTCAGTGAAACTCGGCAGAGGTGGTCAAATTGCGGTCGGCGGCAACATGCCGGACATGACGGCCTGCCCCGACTGCGCTCAGGAGTTGCGCGCAGGCTTGGTGCGGCGAACCGGTGGTGGAAGGACAAAGAGGCCTTCGAGCAAGTCGGGGTGTGGCAAGTAAGCCCTCAGGCACACAGTGAACCCGCCCGAAGGGCTGGGCAGCCAGTTGGCGCGTTCGGCCGGGTCATCTGGCGCTCTGTGCTGAAGGCACAGCGTGAGCCCGCCATCCTGATCGGCTTGTAGGCCAGGTGTGCGGTCACCGATCGAAAAGCGGGCGATGGGGTTTTCGACGAGCATGCCGTCGCCGGCGTCATACATCGTGATCGACCAGAACGCTTTCACCGGGGGAAGTTGTCCCGGCTCAAATCGTATTCGGTATGCATGCTCACCGTG
>CANHKH010000014.1 GCA_947460165.1 Comamonadaceae bacterium | reverse complement strand
TGGCTTGGTGGTGGGCCTGGGCATTTGGTGGCGCAAGATGGGCTTGCAAGGCACCAATGTGAACGAGCTCACCAGCCAGCTCTTGACCGACCTGGGCCGCGCACCCGTGTTTTACGACTGCGCGGTGCAGGTTGAAAACGCCCCTGAGCAGCCAGTCGCGCTCCAGGTGCCCGCTTGAAAGCCTGGCTGGCGGCATTGGCCTGCTTAGGGCTGAGTGGCTGCGCCAGCGTGGGCTACTACTGGCAGGCCGTCAACGGGCACCTGAGCCTGCTGCAAGCGAGTCGCCCCATTGCCTCATGGCTGCAAGACGAGGCCACGCCAGAGCGGCTTAAAACTCGGCTGGCGCTGGCCGCCCGCATGCGGGCCTTTGCCACCCAAGAGCTGGGTTTGCCCGACAACCGCAGCTACCAGAGCTATGCCGACCTGCAGCGCCCGGCCGCCGTGTGGAACGTGGTGGCCGCGCCCGAGTTGTCGCTGCGGCCCCACCGCTGGTGCTTTCCGGTGGCCGGCTGCGTCAGCTACAAAGGTTTTTTCAGCGAAGCCCTGGCCCAGCAAGAGGCCCAAGCCTTGCGGGCGCAAGGCTTGGAAGCCGTGGTGCAGCCCGTCCCGGCCTACTCCACCTTGGGCTGGCTGAACTGGGCCGGCGGCGATCCGCTGCTCAGCAGCTTCATTGGCCTGCCCGAGGGCGAGCTGGCGCGCCTGATTTTTCACGAGCTGGCGCACCAGGTGGTGTACGTGGCCGGGGACACGACCTTCAATGAAAGCTTTGCCACCGCCGTGGAGCGCCTGGGCGGCGCGCGCTGGCTGGCCCAGGCCTCAGACGAGGTGCGCGCCCAGTTCGCCGCCTACGACGGGCGGCGCCAACAATTTCGCCAACTCACGCAGGCGCTGCGGCGCGAACTGGCCCAGGTGTATGGAGAAACCAACGGAGAACCCGCCAAAGCGCCTGCGCTGCGAGACGAAGCCGAGCGCCAGCGCTTGCTCGGCCTCAAGCAAGCGGCCATGGCGCGCTTCAAAGCGCGCTATGCCGAGCTCAAAAGCAATTGGGCAGGCTATGCAGGCTACGACGCCTGGGTGGCGCGCAGCAACAACGCCGCGCTGGCGGGCCTGGCCGAGTACGAAGACTTGACGCCTGCCTTTGAGGCCTTGTTCAAACGCGCGGGCGGCTGGGCGCCTTTTTACGACGAGGTCAGGCAGCTGGCGCAGCTGCCCCAGCCCGAACGCCTGGCACGGCTCAATGGTCTGCTGGGCCCGCAGGCGCCCAGCGGCATGGCGGCCCTGCCTTGATGGCAAGGGGGCGCAGCGCCAGTGGCGGCACAATCTGAGCCACTTGACTTTCACTTCGACCTTGCAGACCCTTGAAGTCTGCCTCTTGCCATGGCACAGATCCTGATTGAACGCGAACACCAACTCGGCCTGGCACAGGCCCGCCGCACCGCCGCCCAGTGGGTGCAAGACGCCGAGCGTAAATTTGACCTGCGCTGCGACTACCAGCCAGGCGACGAGGGCGACGCGGTGAGCTTTTCCCGCTCTGGCCTGTCGGGCACGCTGGAGGTCAGCGGCACCACCTTTCGCATGCAGGCGCAGCTGGGCTTTTTGCTCAGCGCCTTCAAAGACCGCATTGAAGCCGAAATCCAGAAGAACCTGGACGAGCTGATTGCCTCACACGCCAAGGCTTGAGCCCATGAGCACCGCTGCTTCACACGGCCCCTTGCAGGGGCTCAAGGTCATCGAGATGGGCCAGCTGATCGCCGGCCCCTTTGCCGCCAAGACCCTGTCCGACTTTGGCGCCGAGGTGGTCAAGATCGAGCCCCCAGGCTCAGGCGATCCGCTGCGCCAATGGCGCTTGGTCAAAGACGGCACCTCGGTGTGGTGGCAGGTGCAGTCGCGCAACAAACGCTCGGTGGCGCTGGACTTGCGCAAGCCCGAGGGCCAGGGCATCGTGCGCAAGTTGGTGGCCGAGGCCGACGTGCTGATTGAGAACTTTAGACCCGGCGCCATGGAAGGCTGGGGCCTGGGGCCCGAGGTGCTGCAAGCGCTCAACCCCAGGCTCATCATGCTGCGCGTGAGCGGCTACGGCCAAACCGGCCCCTACCGCGACCGCCCCGGCTTTGGCGTGGTGGGCGAGGCCATGAGCGGCCTGCGCCACCTCACTGGCGAGCCCGGCCGCGTGCCTGTGCGCGTGGGCGTGAGCATAGGCGACACGCTGGCCGCGCTCCATGGCGTGATTGGCATTTTGATGGCGCTGCACCACCGCCACCAAAGCGGCCAGGGCCAGGTGATCGACGTGGCCTTGTATGAAGCCGTGTTCAATTGCATGGAAAGCCTGCTGCCCGAGTACAGCGCCTTTGGCGCGGTGCGTGGTCCGGCCGGCAGTGCCCTGCCCGGGATTGCGCCCACCAACGCCTACGCCTGCCAGGACGGCGGCTATGCGCTGGTGGCGGGCAACGGCGACAGCATCTTCAAACGCCTGATGCAGTGCATAGGCCGGCAGGACCTGGCCGATGACCCGGAACTGGGCAGCAACGCCGGCCGCGTCAAGCGCGTGCAGGAGCTCGATGCAGCCATAGGCGCCTGGACCGCAGGCCGCACGGTCGATGAGGCGCTGGCGGCGCTGGCCAGCGCCGAGGTGCCTTCGGGGAAAATTTACACCGTGGCCGACATTGCGGCCGATGCGCACTACGCGGCACGCGGCATGCTGGAACAAGTCACGCTGGACGACGGCAGCGCGCTGGCCGTGCCCGGCTTTGTGCCCAAGCTCTCGCTCACGCCTGGCGGCCACCACCGCAACGCGCCCGCCCTGGGCCAAGACACCGACGCGGTGCTGCGCGAGGTGGGTCTGAGCGAAGCCCAAATTGCCGAACTGCGCGCTCGCGGCGTGGTGGCTTAAGGCAGCTTGGCGCGCTCAGTCCAGCGAGCCTATGAGCTCGATGTACTGGCGCATGGCCTCGTCTTTTGCCAAGCCTTGGAGGCCGTTCCACGCGTCCCACTTGGCGCGGGCCACGATGTCCGAAAAGCCGGGCCGCGCTTGCGTGTTGTCACCCTCGCTGCCTTGCTTGTAAAGCGCATACAGCTTGAGCAGCGTGGCGTTGTCCGGCCGCTCAGTGAGGTGTTGGGAATCGGTGCGGGCTTGCTCGAAGGCGGCTTGGAGCTCTGATGAAATGGTCATAGCGCCATGCTAGCGCAAGCAGACCCCTCAGCTTCACAGACAAGCACACAGATGGTGGGGATTCAGCGCAAAAGCGCAGCAGAAAAAAGCAGGCCGGCTACGGGTGCTGCGGCCTACTGAAACGCCACCTCTGAAAAGCTGCGCAGCTTGCGGCTGTGCAATTGCTCTGGCCCCAAGGCCCTCAGCAACTCCACGGTGCGTATGCCTATGCGCAGGTGCTGGTCCACGCGTTCGCGGTAAAAGTGGTTGGCCATGCCCGGCAGCTTGATCTCGCCGTGCAGCGGCTTATCGCTCACGCACAAAAGCGTGCCATAGGGCACCCGAAAGCGAAAGCCGTTGGCCGCGATGGTGGCGCTTTCCATGTCCAGCGCCACGGCGCGGCTTTGGCTAAAGCGCCGCTGCGGCTGGTTGCCGGGCAGCAGTTCCCAGTTGCGGTTGTCGGTGGAGGCCACGGTGCCCGTGCGCATGATGCGCTTGAGCTCCTGGCCTTGCAGGTGCGTGACCTCCTCGACCGCCTGCTGAAGCGCCTGCTGAATTTCGGCCAAGGCAGGAATGGGCACCCACAGCGGCAGCTCCTCATCGAGCACATGGTCCTCGCGCACATAGCCGTGGGCCAGCACGTAGTCGCCCAGCTGCTGGCTGGCGCGCAAACCGGCGCAGTGGCCCAGCATGATCCAGGCGTGCGGCCTGAGCACGGCCACATGGTCGGTGATGTTTTTGGCGTTGGCCGGGCCCACGCCAATGTTGAGCATGCTGATGCCCGAGCGGTCCTCACGCAGCAGGTGGTAGCCGGGCATTTGCGGCAGGCGAGGCGGCGCCGCACCCAAGGCGTCAGCGGGCTGCGCGGGCAGGCCTGCGCGGCGCGTGACCACGTTGCCGGGTTCGACAAAAGCCACGTAGGGGCTGTCCGGGTTTTGCATTTCTTGCAGGCCCAGGCGCACAAACTCGTCAATGTAGAACTGGTAGTTGGTGAACAGCACAAAATTCTGAAACCAGTCGGGCGAGGTGCCGCTGTAGTGGCGCAGGCGCTGCAGCGAGTAGTCCACCCGTGCAGCGGTGAACAGCGACAGCGGTTGCGGCTCGCCCGCCCTGGGCTCCCAGGTGCCGTTGGCAATGCCGTCGTCCATGGCGGCGAGGTCGGGCAGGTCAAACACATCGCGCATGAGCATGCGCCGCTCAGGAGACATCTCGCCTTCAATGTGCTCGTGCTCGGCAAACGAAAAGTGCACCGGAATGGGCTGGTGGCTGGTGCCCACCTCCAACTCCACCGAATGGTTTTCCAAGAGCAGCTTGAACTGCGCCAGGTAGTAGCGGCCATACAGGTCAGGCCGGGTCAGCGTGGTCTCATACAGGCCTGGGCCGGCCACAAAGCCGTAGCTCAGCTGCGCGATGTCGGGCGCGTGCAAGATGGCGCGCGCCACGGTCTGGGTGTGCACGCGCACAAAGGGGTAGCAGGCGCGCACCCGACCGGCTGGCAACTGCCCGGCCACGTAGCGGCGCATGCAGTTGCGCAGGTGGCTGATTTGCTGCTCATAAATTAGCACCACCTGGGCCAGAGCTGACTGCGCACTGCGGTGGCGGGTGGGGGCGATGTAGGTCGGGGTTGCGGCGGTGGGCATGGGGCCATTGTCGCCAGCTCGCGTGACAAGTTGGCGGCCGACTTGGCAAAGTGCTTGGAGCTTCAGCGCCGCGTGATCTCGCGCAGGGTCACAAACTCTTCAGCCGCCGTGGGGTGTATGCCCACGGTGGCGTCAAACACCGCCTTGGTGGCGCCGGCCTTCATGGCCACGGCAAAGCCCTGCACGATCTCGCCCGCCTCGGCGCCCACCATGTGCAGGCCCACCACGCGGTCGCTGGCGTCGTCAACGATGAGCTTCATCAGCGTGCGCTCTGAGCTGCCGCTCAGCGTGTGCTTGAGCGCCTTGAACTCGCTGCGGTACACACGGATGGCGCCAAAGCGCTCGCGGGCTTGCGCCTCGCTCCAGCCCACGGTGCCAATGCTGGGGTGGGTGAAGACGGCGGTGGGAATGAAGTCGTAACTCATCTGCCGGGCGGGCTGGCCTGCCGCCGGGCCAAAGAGCTGGTCCACCACCACCATGGCTTCCCCCAGCGCCACCGGGGTGAGCTGGACCTTGGCAGTGACGTCGCCCACTGCATAAATAGAGGGCACCGAACTGCGGTAGTGCTCGTCCACCAAGACGGCGCCTTGCGCGTCCAGCGACACGCCCGCTTCAGCCAGGCCCAGGCCATGCGTGCGGGGCGCGCGGCCCGTGGCGTAGAGCACGGCGTCGGCCTCGATCAGCCCGCCACCTGCCAGCCGCACCTGCAAACCCGAAGGTGTGCGCTCGATGGCGGCCACGTCGGTGTTCAGATGCAGCTCAACGCCGTGGCCGCGCATTTGCGCGGCCACAAAGTCGCGCACCTCGTCGTCAAAGCCGCGCAACACCTGAGCAGCCCTGCACAGCTGCGTGACCTGGGCACCCAGGCCATTGAAGATGGACGCAAACTCGCAAGCAATGTAGCCACCGCCCACCACCAACAAGCGCTGGGGAAAGGGCGACAGGTCAAAAATGTCATCCGAGGTGATCACATGCTCACGCCCCGGGATGTCGGGCACCACGGGGCGCCCACCGGTGGCCACCAAAAGATGGCGGGCCTGGTGCACCTGGCCATTGACCGCCACCGAATGCGGCCCGGTCACTTGGGCCCAGCCCTCGATGACGTGCACGCCCGTGTTGTGCAGCAATTGCGCATACACCCCATTGAGGCGCGCAATCTCGCGGGCGCGGTTGGCCTTCAAGGTGGACCAGTCGAAGGTGGGCGCCTGCACGGTCCAGCCAAAGCCCTGGGCCTCAGCGAAGGCCTCGCCATAGTGCGCCGCGTAGCTGTAGAGCTTTTTAGGGATGCAACCCACGTTCACACAGGTGCCGCCCATGGCGCCGCCTTCGACCAGCGCCACGCGCGCCCCACGTTGGGCGGCCATGCGGGCTGCGCGCACGCCGCCGCTGCCGCCACCCACCACGAACAAATCAAAGTCAAAGTCCTGCACAGGGTCTGCTCCATCCAAGTGACAAGGCCTCAGTGTAGGCACAGCAGCAAGCCTTGCCACACCGGCGCCGATAATCCCTCAATGAACCCTTCCCCGACACAAAACGCCACATTTGCCAGCCTGGGCCTGCCTCCCGAGGTCTTGGCCAACTTGGAGCAGTTGGGCTACCAGGCCATGACGCCCATTCAGGCGGCGGCCCTCCCCCCGGCCTTGCTGGGCCAGGATGTGATCGCCCAGGCCAAAACCGGCAGCGGCAAAACCGCTGCCTTTGGCCTGGCGCTGCTGGACCGCCTGAACCCCCGCTTGTTTGCCGTGCAAGCCATGGTGCTGTGCCCCACGCGCGAATTGGCCGACCAGGTGGCCGGAGAAATTCGGCGCTTGGCGCGTGCGCAAGACAACATCAAGCTGATCACTCTGTGCGGCGGCGTGCCGCTGCGCGCTCAGCTGGCCAGCCTGGAACACGGCGCGCACATTGTGGTGGGCACCCCAGGCCGCGTGATGGACCACCTGGACCGCCAAAGCCTGGATTTGAGCGAACTCAAAACCCTGGTGCTCGACGAGGCCGACCGCATGCTGGACATGGGCTTTCACGACGACATGGTCAAGGTCGCCAGCCAATGCCCCAACGGGCGCCAAACCCTGTTGTTTTCAGCCACCTTTGGCGAGGACATTGCCCAGCTCAGCCGCCGCTTCATGCGCGAGCCCCAGCGCATCACGGTCGAGTCCCAGCACGCGGAGGGCACCATTGAGCAGCGCTGGATTGAGGTCACCTCACGCCAGCGCCTGCACGCCGTGGGCCAGGTGCTCAGGCATTTTTTGCCCGCCAGCACCATGGCGTTTTGCAACACCAAAGCCCAATGCCGTGATTTGGTGCAGGTGCTGCAAGCCGAGGGCATGGTGGCACTGGCCTTGCACGGCGACTTGGAGCAGCGCGAGCGCGACCAGGTGCTGGTGCAGTTTGCCAACCGCAGCGCCAGCGTGCTGGTGGCCACCGACGTGGCTGCGCGCGGCCTGGACGTGGCGCAGCTTGAGATGGTCATCAACGTCGACGTGACACCCGACGCCGAGGTGCATGTGCACCGCATAGGCCGCACCGGGCGCGCCGGCGCCCAAGGCCTGGCCGTCAACCTGGTGAGCATGGACGAGATGGGCGCCGTGGGCCGCATTGAGCTGCTGCAGCAAGCCCCTTCAGTGTGGACGCCTTTGGCCGAGCTCAGCGAGACAGGCGCCACCTTGCAGCCGCCCATGCGCACGCTGCAAATCGCAGGCGGGCGCAAGGCCAAAATCCGCGCGGGCGACGTGCTGGGGGCGCTGACGGCCGACATGGGTTTTGCCCGCGAGCAGATTGGCAAAATCAGCGTGAACGACTTTTCCACTTACGTGGCCGTGAACCGCGACATCGCCGAGCAAGCGCTGCGCAAACTCTCCAGCGGCCGCGTCAAGGGCAAGAGCGTCAAGGTCCGGCTGTTGGACCTGAACAGCTCGGACGAGTTGTTTTGATGCCGCCCTCCACCGCTTTGGTGCTGGGCACGGGCGGGCTGGGCACCGCACTGGCCCATGCCCTGAGCGTCCAGCACAGCCAGGTGCTCAGCCTGGGCAGGCGCAGCAGCCCGGCCATGGACTACGCCGACGAGGCCAGCTTGGCCGAAGCGGCCACCTGGACCGCCGCCCAATGCACCCATGCCCCGCTGCGCCTCTTGGTGGTGGCCACCGGCTTTTTGCACGGCGAGGCCGGCCAGCCCGAGCGCAGCTGGGCCCAGCTCCAAGCCGCTTACCTGAGCGAAGTTTTTTGGGTCAACGCCATAGGCCCGGCCTTGGTGATGAAACATTTTTTGCCGCTGCTGCCCCGCCAAGGGCCTTGTGCGGCGGTCTTTTTGTCGGCCAAGGTGGGCAGCATTGGCGACAACGGCCTGGGCGGCTGGTACGGCTACCGCGCGGCCAAAGCGGCGCTCAACCAGTTGGTCAAAACCGCCAGCATCGAGCAAGCCAGGCGCAACCGCGAAGCCGCCATCGTGGCCCTGCACCCGGGCACAGTAGCCACGCCGCTGTCTGAGCCTTTCAGCAAAAACGGTCTGAACGTGCGCCCGCCCGAGGTGGCGGCGGCTGAGATCGCACAGGTGCTGCAGGGCTTGGGGCCGCAGGACAACGGCCGCTTTGTGGATTACCAAGGCCAAACGCTGCCTTGGTGAGGGTCGGTTGCGGCCCTGACAGAGAGCCGGGTTTTGTATTTGCAGGAGCTTGCCTGCAAGCGATTCGTGCCACAACACAGGCATGGCCTCACGCATCAATTCGCCAGCAGGCTTTGCTTCTACAGGGTGCAGGCGTGGATGCGAGCTCTGACAAGACAAGCTGCAGGCCAATGACTACAAGCCCCCGCTGCCCAAGCCGCCAAGATGATGGATCACTTTCCACCCAAGGAACCACCATGACCCGCCACATCCGCGTCGAAGCCGACCGCCGAGCCCCCCAGCCAATCCCACCGCCAGGCTCAAGCCCCAACATGCGGCGAGGTCAAAAGGTCAGCCAAGAGCGTGGCAGCCACACCCGCAGCAAAAAGAACCCGGGCAAACGCACGCACCAAGGCGGATGACGCCCCGCTTGGGCTCAAGGCCATGAGATTTCATGCAGAACTCGCCTTGGCCCAGCGTTTTGGCCGTCGCAGATCAAAAACAACCATGCAATTTAGTCTTGTCATGACCAAAATGCACGGTCATGTACCCCCGAAATGCCATTGGGCACCTGCAAAAACTGTTTGCATCCTTTCCAGTGGTGGTCAGTGGTGCGTGCCAAGTGGGCAAAACCACTTTATTGCGGCTGGCCTACCCTGAGCTGGACTGTGTGGTGTTTGACGCCAGCCAAGGCCACCTTACTTTGTGAACCAGATCAAGCGGGTGAGCAAGAGCCCCAAAGGCTATTTGGTCGACACGGGCATGGCCTGCCACCATGCGGCCATGGCTGGCCCCCAAGCCTTGGGGGCCCACCCCTTGTTTGGCGCCTTGTTTGAGACCGCCATGGTCAGCGAAATCCGCAAAACCCTGTCTTTGCTGGGAGGTGCATCTGCGCTGTAC
This sequence comes from Comamonadaceae bacterium, assembly GCA_947460165.1. GTDB lineage: Bacteria > Pseudomonadota > Gammaproteobacteria > Burkholderiales > Burkholderiaceae_C > Polaromonas. The sequence continues at coordinate 11,502 of CANHKH010000014.1, read as the reverse complement.
CACTGGCGCGCCAGCACAGGGGCAGAGGTGGACTGCATCATTGAGCGCAACGGCTGGCTCTACCCGGTGGAGGTCAAACTCACCAGCCAGCCCACGCGCCAGCAAACCTTGGGGCTGCAGGCCTTTCGCAAAGCGCATCCGACCCAGCGCATGGCCCCTGGCCTGATGCTGTGCGCCGTCGAACAAGCGCGCTGGATCAGCGAAGACGTGCTGGCTTTGCCCTGGAACTTGGTGTGAGCGGCCTTTGAAGCCTGAAGCCGGCAGCAGCCCGCGTCAGGGTCCCACCCCGCATCACATGTTGCGCCTGTACTGACCACCCACCTCGAACAAAGCGCTGGTGATTTGGCCCAGCGAGCACACGCGCACCGCGTCCATCAGCACCTCGAACACATTGGCGTTGTGGATCACCGCCTCTTGCAGGCGCGCCAGCTGCACCGGCGCTTCTTGGGCGTGCAGGGCGTGGAAGTCCTGCAGGCGCTGCAACTGGCCTTGCTTTTCTTCTTCGGTGGAGCGGGCCAGCTCCAACTTGTCTTGCACTTGGTCGCCGTGAGGGTTGCGGAAGGTGTTCACGCCAATGATGGGCAGCTCACCCGTGTGCTTGAGCATTTCGTAGTGCATGCTCTCGTCTTGGATGCGGCCGCGCTGGTAGCCGGTTTCCATGGCGCCCAGCACCCCACCGCGCTCGGCAATGCGTTCAAACTCGGCGAGCACAGCTTCTTCCAGCAGCTCGGTGAGCTCTTCAATGATGAAGGCGCCTTGGCTGGGGTTTTCGTTTTTGGCCAGGCCCCATTCGCGGTTGATGATGAGCTGAATCGCCATGGCGCGGCGCACCGAGTCTTCGGTGGGCGTGGTGATGGCCTCGTCAAAGGCGTTGGTGTGCAGGCTGTTGCAGTTGTCGTAAATGGCAATCAAGGCCTGCAGCGTGGTGCGTATGTCGTTGAACTGAATCTCTTGCGCGTGCAGCGAGCGGCCCGAGGTTTGAATGTGGTACTTGAGCTTTTGGGAACGCTCGTTGGCGCCGTACTTTTCCTTCATGGCCACGGCCCAAATGCGGCGCGCGACGCGGCCCATGACGGTGTACTCGGGGTCCATGCCGTTGGAGAAGAAAAAGCTCAGGTTGGGCGCAAAGTCGTCGATGTGCATGCCCCGCGCCAAGTAGGCTTCCACAAAGGTGAAACCATTGGACAGCGTGAAAGCCAGCTGCGAGATGGGGTTGGCCCCGGCCTCGGCAATGTGGTAGCCCGAAATGGACACCGAGTAAAAGTTGCGAACGTCGTGGTTCACAAAATACTCGGCAATGTCGCCCATGACCTTGAGCGAGAACTCGGTCGAGAAGATGCAGGTGTTTTGGCCTTGGTCTTCTTTCAAGATGTCGGCCTGCACCGTGCCGCGCACATTGGCCAGCACCCATTCGCGGACCTTGGCCGCCTCGGTGGCGGTGGGCTCGCGGCCGTTCTCGGCCTTGAACTTGTCGAGGTTTTGGTCAATGGCCGTGTTCATGAACATGGCCAAGATGGACGGCGCCGGGCCGTTGATGGTCATGGACACCGAGGTGGTCGGGTGGCACAAATCAAAGCCGGAGTACAGCACTTTCATGTCGTCCAACGTGGCCACGCTCACGCCGGAGTTGCCGACCTTGCCGTAAATGTCGGGCCGCAGGTCGGGATCGTTCCCGTAAAGCGTGACCGAGTCAAAGGCGGTGGACAGGCGTTTGGCCGGCAGGCCTTCGCTGAGCAGCTTGAAGCGGCGGTTGGTGCGGAAGGGGTCGCCCTCGCCGGCAAACATGCGGGTGGGGTCTTCGCCCTCGCGTTTGAAGGCAAAGGTGCCTGCGGTATAGGGGTAGCTGCCGGGCACGTTGTCGAGCATCAGCCACTTGAGCGTCTCGCCTTGGTCGTCGTACTGCGGCAAAGCCACTTTGCGAATGACGGTGCCTGACAGGCTCTTGGTGGTGAGCGCGGTGCGGATTTCTTTGTCGCGGATTTTCACCACCAACTCGTCGGCTGAGTAAGCTTGCTGCAGGTCCGGCCACTGCTGCAAGAGCTTGCGGGCGTCGGCGTCAAGCACCTGCTCGCGATCGTGGGCCAAATCCAGCGCGGCCTCAGAGGCGCGGGCCTTGCCCGGCTTGGACTCGGCCAGCATGCGCGAGGCTTCGCGCAGCTGCTGAATTTCACGGGCCAGCTTGGCCTGGGCACGGGCGCGCTTTTTGTAGCCGCGCACGGTGTCCGAAATTTCGGCCAGGTAGCGCGTGCGGGCCGCCGGCACGATGGGGGTTTGGTTGGTGCTGTGGCGCACGGCCACGGCGGGCAGGCGGGCAGCTTGCAAAGCCAGGCCCAGCTCGGCGAGGCGAACTTTGAGGGCCTGGTAGAGGGCTGTGACACCGTCGTCATTGAAGCGCGCGGCCATGGTGCCAAACACCGGCATCTGCTCGGTGGGCGTGGTCCAGGCTTCTTTGTTGCGCTGCACTTGCTTGGCCACATCGCGCAGCGCGTCTTGCGAGCCCTTGCGGTCGAACTTGTTGATGGCCACGAACTCGGCAAAGTCCAGCATGTCGATTTTTTCGAGCTGGCTGGCCGCGCCAAACTCTGGCGTCATCACGTACATGGGCACGTCCACATGCGGCACGATGGCTGCGTCGCCCTGGCCAATGCCGGATGTCTCGACCACGATGAGGTCGAACCCGGCCACCTTGCAGGCGGCCACCACATCGGGCAGGGCCTGGCTGATCTCTGAGCCAAAGTCGCGCGTGGCCAAGGAGCGCATGAACACGCGCTGGCCTTGCTGCCAGGGGCTGATGGCGTTCATGCGGATGCGGTCGCCCAGGAGCGCGCCGCCGCTTTTGCGGCGCGAGGGGTCAATCGAGATCACGGCCACGCGCAGCTGGTCGTTTTGGTCCAGGCGCAGGCGGCGAATCAGCTCGTCGGTCAGCGAGGACTTGCCCGCGCCGCCCGTGCCCGTGATGCCCAGCACAGGCACCTTGGCGCTCTGTGCGGATTGGCGCACAGCCGCCAGCAGGGCCGCGTCAGCCTGGCCGTTTTCAAGGGCGGTGATGAACTGGGCCAGCGCGCGCCAGTTCATCTCGCCGTGGCCTTGCACCGCCGCCAGGGTGGTGGGTGCATGGGCGGTGAGGTCTTTGTCGCAGCGCATGACCATCTCGCCAATCATGCCGGCCAGGCCCATGCGCTGGCCGTCTTCGGGGCTGTAAATGCGGGTCACGCCATAGGCCTGCAACTCGCGGATCTCGGGCGGCACGATCACGCCGCCGCCGCCGCCAAACACCTGAATGTGCTCGCCGCCCCGGCTTTTGAGCAAATCGACCATGTACTTGAAGTACTCCACATGGCCGCCCTGGTAAGAGCTGATGGCAATGCCTTGCACGTCTTCTTGCAAGGCCGCCGTGACCACCTCGTCGACGCTGCGGTTGTGGCCCAGGTGAATCACCTCCGCGCCCATGCCTTGGAGGATGCGGCGCATGATGTTGATGGCCGCGTCATGCCCGTCAAACAGGCTGGCCGCCGTCACGAAACGCACCTTGTGCGTGGGGCGGTAATTGGCCAGGGCTTGGAACTCGGCGGACAGGTCGGTCATGGGCGGGGCTTTCCACAAAAAAGCCGCCTGAGGGCGGCCGTCATGATTGACGTTACGTAAACGTCAATCTTACCGAATTTCTGGCACAAGGGCAAAGCTTGGGCGCCTGCCCCACCGAATCTGCGCCAGTCCGAGCGGCACCGCATGGGTCCCAGTCCGTCAGTCCGTGACCACCGCTTGCATGGCGGCCCGTGCCAAGCGCATCACCTGCTGTGGCGGCTCGCCCTTGAGCCTGTGGTCGCTCCACACCTGGCGCCACTTGCGGGCCCCCTTCTGGCCGTGGCGCAAGCCCAGCATGTGCCTGGCCACGGTGGGCCACGCCACGCCACGCAGCGCCTGCGCCTGCATATAAACCACCATGGCTTCTTCCACCTGGTCGAGGTCCAGGCCGCGCGCGGGCTCACCAAAGAACTCGGCATCCCAAGTGGCCAGCCAGCCGGGCTGGTGGTAGGCCTGGCGCCCCACCATCACGCCATCCAGGCCCTGCAGCTGTTCATGCACCTGCGCGCTGCTGGCCATGCCACCATTGATGACGATGGTGAGCCCAGGAAAATCACACTTGAGCCTGTGCACCCACTCATAGCGCAGCGGCGGGATCTCGCGATTTTCTTTGGGGCTCAGGCCCTGCAGCCAGGCATTGCGCGCATGGACGATGAAGGTCTGGCAGCCGGCCTGGCTGACCTGCCCGATGAAATCACGCACGAAGTCGTAGTTTTCTGTGCGGTCTATGCCTATGCGGTGCTTGACCGTCACCGGCAGGCTGACCGCATCGCGCATGGCCTTGACGCCATCGGCCACGGTGGCTGGCTCGGCCATCAGGCAAGCCCCGAACGCACCGCGCTGCACCCGCGGGCTTGGGCAGCCACAGTTGAGGTTGATCTCGTCATAGCCCCACTGCTCGCCCAAGCGGGCCGCACGCGCCAGGTCCTGCGCCTCGCTGCCGCCCAGCTGCAAAGCCAGCGGATGCTCCTGCTCGCTGAAGTCCAGATGGCGCGGCACATCCCCATGGAGCAGCGCGCCAGTGGTCACCATCTCGGTATAAAGCAAGGCGCGGCGAGAGAGCAGCCTGTGCAGGTAGCGGCAATGCCGGTCTGTCCAGTCCATCATGGGCGCCACCGACAAGCGCGAGGCGGGCAGGGGCTCAAAAGGCTGATGTTCAGGCATCACTGCGCCCCTTCTTGCGCCAGCTCATCGAGCCAAGGAGAGAAGGTCGACGGGGCTTGCCACATGTGGACGGATTTCATGAGAGACACCAGGGTCCTGAGTCTAGCCAAGCGCGAGCGCTTTTGATCGCTTGCAGTCCATCGCTGCGTTCGCCCCACGGGCCACAGGCACTTGGCCGACCAGGCACCTGCTTGGCCCTGTCTCAAAAAAAGGACGCCATCAAGCGTCCTTTGAGAAAGTGCCGCCAAACACTTACTTGTAGAGTGTCTCCGGCAGCCACATGCCAATGGCCGGGAACTGGTACAGCAAGAAGATGGCCAGCACCTGGATCGCCATGAAGGGCAGCATGCCAGCAAAGATCTGGTTGAGTGTGACATGCGGCGGGCTCACGCCCTTGAGGTAGAACGCGGCCATGGCCACGGGTGGGCTCAAGAACGCGGTTTGCAGGTTCAGCGCCACCAAGAGGCCAAAGAAGAGCGGGTCAATGCCAAAGTGCGGCAGCAGCGGAATGAAGATGGGCATGAAAATCACGATGATCTCTGTCCACTCCAGCGGCCAGCCCAGCAGGAAAATCACCACCTGCGCCAAGATCATGAATTCGACCGGCGTCAAGTCCATGCCCAGCACCCACTGGTTGATGAGCTCTTGCCCGCCCAGCAGCGCAAAGGCGGCCGAGAAGATGCTCGAGCCCACAAACAACCAACACACCATGGCACTGGTTTTGGCCGTGAGGTAGACCGACTCGCGCAGCACCGCCATGTTCAGCCGCCTGTAGGCGGCCGCCAGCAGCAAGCCGCCCATGGAACCCATGGCCGCCGCCTCTGTGGGCGTGGCCAGGCCAAACACAATGCTGCCCAGCACGGCCAGGATCATGAGCGCCAGTGGGAAGAACGAGCCCAGCAGCATTTTGAAGATTTCAAGCCGAGCAAAGCTGAAGTAGGCATAGAAAATGGCCAAAGCCACAGCCGCACTGGCCAGCCCCACCCAGAAAGTCAAAGGTGCCGGCACGCGCTCTTGGGCGGCCACGGGCTCGGCCGGTGCCGCAGGCACGGCCGCCGCAGGGGCAGGGGCGGGCTCTGCTGCCGACACTGCCTCAGCTTGGGCTGCCTGGCCCATGGGCACGGGTGCTTCTTCTGTCGGGGGAGGCTTCAGACCGCCAGCCTCTTCTGGCTCGGCCAAGCCGCCTGCGCCAGCACTTTCCTCCGTGCTGCTGCTCTCCAGACTGCCACCCATGGCCACCACACCAGAAACTTCTTCTACCGGCAGGGGAGAGGTGACTTTCCAGAAAATAACGCCCATGATCAAAGCCACCGAGACCAGCGGCAACAGGGCAATGCCCAAGTGCTTGAGCAAGTCGGACATGGGCACGCTGGCGTTGCGTTTGCCTTTGAGGGCGCCCACCAAGCCGGGCAAGACCTTGTCATTGACCGTGGTGGACACCACCTCTGCAAAGGCGGGCAGGGGAACGCGGCGGTCTTCGGCCGACATGGGCGGCGCCAGGTGCGGCTTCCACTTGGCCACGATCACCACGTAGGCCACATACAAGGTGGCCAACATGATGCCGGGAAAAAACGCACCGGCGTAAAGCTTGACCACCGACACGCCGGCGGTGGCGCCGTAAACAATCAGCATCACCGAAGGCGGGATCAAGATGCCCAGGCAACCGCCGGCAGTGATCGCACCGGCCGACAACTGCACGCTGTAGCCCGCACGCAGCATGGCGGGCAAGGCCAGCAAACCCATGAGCGTGACCACCGCGCCCACAATGCCCGTGGCCGTGGCAAAAATGGCGCAGGTGATGATGGTGGCCACCGCCAGCGAGCCAGGCACGCGGGCTGTGGCCAGGTGCATGCTCTTGAACAGCTTTTCGATCAGGTTGGCGCGCTCAATGAGGTAGCCCATGAACACGAACAGTGGGATAGAGATCAGCACGTCGTTGGACATGACCGAGTAGGCGCGCTGCACCATCAGGTCCAGCGTCTGGTCCACGGCCAAGGACGGGTTTTGACTTCGGTAGGCAATGTAGGCAAACAACATGCCCATGCCCATGAGCGTGAAAGCGGTGGGAAAGCCCAACATGATGGCCACCACCACCAGGGCCAGCATGAACAAGCCCAGGTGACCGTTGGTCATTTCAGCGAAAGGCGGCAGCAGAAAAATCGCGGCCAGCACCACACCGGCCATGATGCTCAGGCCGAACCAGATTTCTTTTTTCATTTGGCAGCTCCCTTGGCGGTGACCAGGGCGTCCAACTTGGCGATGTCTTCGTCTTTCACATTGACCATTTCTTTGAGTTTTTCGACATCCACCTCTTCCACGTCCTGGCCGCGCGAGGGCCACTGACCGGTTTGCAGGCAAAGGATGCAGCGAACAATTTCAACCAAACCCTGGAGCAACAAAATGCCGCCAGCAATCGGGATGATGGTTTTAAAGGGGTACACGGGCGGGCCGTTGGCCGTGATGTTGGAGTGCTCGTTGATGGCCCAGGAATCGGCCGCATAGCCGTAGCCGGCATAGGCCAGGGCAAACACGCCAGGTACAAAAAACAAGATGTACAGCGCCAAATCCAGGCCGGCTTGCAGCCGAGGCGGGAAAAAACCGTAAAGCACATCGCCGCGCACATGACCGTTTTTAGACAGGGTGTAGGCGCCGGCCATCATGAACAACGAGCCGTACATCATGCTCATGACGTCAAAGGCCCAGGCATGGGGGTTGTCCAGAAAGTAGCGCGAAAAGACTTCCCAAGAAATCATGAACGTCAGCGCAACAATCAGCCACGAGAAGAACTGACCTGCAAAGGTGCTGATCTTGTCGATCGTTAGGAGTAATTTTTGCATTTGGGACTTGTATAAGAAAATCAGCCACCCGGATTGTCTCCGGGTGGCTGATGGGCAAGCGCTGGAAAACTACTTATGCTTTTTTCGGAGCAGCAGGTTTTGCACCAAAGAAGTGGTTCACCGACATGCGGCGGCTGATGTTGGTGTCCTGGTCCCACTTGACAGCGCGCTCAGCAAAAGCCTTTTGCGAAGCCACGATTTCCTTGAACAAGGGGTTTTCGGCCGACTTCTTCTCGAGGATTTCGGACCAGATTTTGAGCTGGTCTTGCAAGATGGAATCGGGCGTTTTGTAGAACTTGACCTTGTCTTTGGTCTGGAGCTCGATGTAGTCCTTGGAGTAGCGGTCAATGGCTTTCCAAGACATGTCGGCAGAGGCAGCCTCGGTGGCGCCTGCAATCACGGCCTTCATTTTTTCAGGCAGCGCGTCGTACTTGGTCTTGTTGAACATGATCTCGAAGGTCTCGGCGCTCTGGTGATAGCTTTGCAGCATGCAGATTTTGGAGACATCGGGAAAGCCCAAGATGCGGTCAGAGGTGGCGTTGTTGAATTCGGCGCCGTCGAGCAGGCCGCGGTCCAGGGCAGGCACGATCTCGCCACCGGGCAAGGCGTTCACGGCCGCGCCCATGGCAGTGAACAGGTCAATGGCCAGGCCATTGGTGCGGAATTTCAAGCCCTTGAAGTCGCTGGACTTGGTGATGGGCTTTTTGAACCAACCCAAGGGCTGAGTGGCCATGGGGCCGTACAGGAAGGACTGCACATTGCCGCCAATGGAGGCGTAGAGCTTGGACAGCAGGGCCGCGCCACCGCCGTATTTGTGCCAAGACAGCAACATGTTGGCGTCCATGCCAAAAGCGGGGCCCGAATTCCACAGGGCCAGCGCGTTTTGCTTGCCATAGTGGTAGCCCAGCACGCCATGGCCGCCGTCCAGCGTGCCTTTGGAGACCGCTTCGAGCAAACCAAAGGCAGGCACCACGGCGCCGGCAGGCAGCACTTCAATCTTCAAGTCGCCGCCGGTCATGTCATTGACCTTCTTGGCGTAGTCCAGTGCGTACTCGTGGAAGATGTCCTTGGCGGGCCAAGTGCTCTGCCAACGCATGGAGATGGGGCCGGTCTGGGCCTTGGCGATCATGGGGGCGGTCAGGGCGCCGGCGGCAACGGCCACGCCCTTGAGCAGGCCGCGACGCTGGGTTTGTGTGGTGGTGGACATGGATTGGCTCCTGTTTATAAAAAAAGCTGAACGATGGATCATGCTGACGGTGACCGAGTAGCCTCAGAGGGTTTTTACTGATAGTGGCCAGTTAAGCGATGAAAAAAATTCAATATCAGCTTGAGGCGTGGACCGATCCCGTTCGGCAGGCGCTGAGTTTTCGCATTCTCTGCGGCCAGTGATGCGCCATTCAGGCCTTGGCAGAAGCGATTCACCGAGACTTCGCGCAAATCAATTGATTATAAAAATATAAAAATCTCATTGAATATATTGAAATAAATATAAAAGTACGCCCCAGACAGGCCCAGTCCCAAGCTGTACATAATCGCGCCATGACTTTTCTTGCGCTCGATGTGGGCAACACGCGGCTGAAGTGGGCGCTCTACGAGGCGCCCACCCCGGGGTCCGAGCTGATCGCCCAAGGGGCGGTGTTTCTGGACAATATTGAAAAACTGGCCGACGAGGAATGGCAGGGCTTGCCCAGCCCCTCGCGCATTTTGGGCTGCGTGGTGGCGGGTGACCCCGTCAAATGGCGCGTGCGGGACCAATTGGAGCTGTGGGACGCCCAGCCCACGTGGGTGGTGGCCAGCGCCGCCGAAGCGGGCCTGTCCAACGGTTATGACCACCCCAGCCGCTTGGGCGCAGACCGCTGGGTGGCCATGATTGGCGCGCACCACCGGCTGCTCTCACGCGGCGAGCGCCGGCCCATTGTGTTGGCCATGGTGGGCACCGCCGTGACCGTGGAGGCGCTGGACGCCGACGGCCGCTTTTTAGGCGGCCTCATCTTGCCAGGCCACGGCATCATGCTGCGCGCCCTCGAATCGGGCACGGCCGGCCTGCATGTGCCGACCGGCGAAGTGACCAATTTTCCGAGCAACACCAGCGACGCGCTGACCACCGGCGGCACTTTTGCCATTGCGGGCGCCATTGAGCGCATGGTGGAAAACGTGGTGCAGCACTGCGGCCAGATGCCTGCTTGCATGATGACGGGCGGGGCAGGCTGGAAAATGGCGCCCAGCATGCAGCGGCCCTTTGAGCTGGTGGACAACCTGATTTTTGATGGCTTGCTGGAAATTGCCAGCCGCCGCTCCACCGCGATTTAGCACTTCAAGCTAGGCGCGGCTTGACAAGCGATGCCGCCAACTTGGCGCGCTCGCGGGCCACCTCCACATCGGCATCAAAGGCCAGAGCCACGCCCATGCGGCGCTTGTCAAAACTCTCGGGCTTGCCAAACAAACGCAGGTCGGTCTGGGGCACTTGCAAGGCTTTTTCCACGTCGTCAAAGGCAATGCCGGTGGCATTGAGACCGCCATAAATGACGGCACTGGCGCCTGGGCTCTTGAGCGCGGTGTTCACCGGCAAGCCCAAAATGGCGCGGGCATGCAGTTCAAACTCGTTTTGCCACTGCGTGCACAGGGTCACCATGCCGGTGTCGTGCGGCCGGGGGCTGACCTCGCTGAACCAGACTTGCTCGCCCTTCACAAAAAGTTCCACGCCAAACAGGCCCTGGCCGCCCAGGTTGTCGGTCACGGCCTGGGCAATTCGCCGGCTTTCGGCCAGCGCCTCTGGGTGCATGGGGTGGGGTTGCCAGCTCTCCACGTAGTCGCCCGAGACCTGCACATGGCCGATGGGCTCGCAAAAATGCGTCTGAATCTGCCCGTCCGCACCCACGGCGCGCACCGTCAGCTGCGTGATTTCGTAATCAAAATCAATGAAGCCCTCAACGATGACCCGGCCGTGGCTGACCCGGCCGCCCGCCATGGCATGGTCCCAGGCGGTTTTCACGTCGGCCGGGCCGCTGATCTTGCTTTGGCCCTTGCCTGAGGAGCTCATCACCGGCTTGACGATGCAGGGGTAGCCAATGCGCCCGTCAATGGCCGCTTGCAGCTCGGCCACTGAATCGCAAAACACATAGGGGCTGGTGGGCAGGCCCAGGGTTTCGGCGGCCAGGCGGCGTATGCCCTCGCGGTCCATGGTCAGCCGGGCCGCGCGGGCCGTGGGGATCACGCGCACCACGCCTGCGGCTTCCAACTCCTCCAGCATGGGCGTGGCAATCGCCTCAATTTCAGGCACCACCAGGTGCGGCCGCTCTTTTTCAATCAAGGACTTGAGCTGGGCCGGATCGCTCATGGTGATGGTGCGCGCATGGTGGGCCACCTGCTGGCCAGGGGCGTTCTCGTAGCGGTCCACCGCGATGGTTTCCACGCCCAGGCGCTGCAGGGCAATCAGCACCTCCTTGCCCAATTCGCCCGAGCCCAGCAGCATGACTTTGGTGGCAGAAGGCGACAAAGGAGTTCCGATGGTGGTCATGGCGTGTACCGGCAAAGTAAAAACCAAGAATTTAACCCATGGCCTGGCGGGCACAATCTGACCCATGCTTTCTTCCGTCGCCGCCCAGGCCCCGATTTTTTCAGTTCGCGCGCTCAGCAAGCGTTTTGGCCAGGCTCAGGTGGTCAACAAGCTGTCCTTTGACATTGCCCCCGGCGAATGCCTGGGCGTGATCGGGCCCAACGGCGCAGGCAAAACCACCACCATCCGCATGTGCTTGGGGCTGACCACGCCCGACGCGGGCCAGGTGCTGTTCAAGCCCCAGGGCGCGCAGCCTTTGTCCATGCCCAGGGACGGGCTGGCCATCAAGGCGCGGCTGGGCATCGTCAGCCAGTTCGACAGCCTGGACCCTGATTTTTCCTGCGCCGAAAACCTGCTGGT
>CANHKH010000013.1 GCA_947460165.1 Comamonadaceae bacterium | reverse complement strand
CGCATGCGGGCCGTGGGCAGGTTGCCACCCAACACGGGCACGCCTGCGCGCACCGCCGCCATCACGGCCGGGCCGTAGGCTGGCCAAGGCCAGGCGCGCGGGTCCCACTGCAAGGCTTCTTGCGCCTGGACCTCTGAAGCGGTGGCAGCCAGCCCTGCGGTGGAGCCTCCGTTGGCCATTTCCAGCACCAGCGCCGCCAGCTGGCCGCGTGCGGCCAGGGTGCGCACGGTGCGTTCGTGAATGGCTTGGTGTTCTGGGGCGTCGTGTTGCTCACCCAACATGAGCACCTGGGTGGGCAGCAGCTGGGCCAGTGTGAGGTCCAGGGCATCTTGGCGGCTCAGGGGGGCATGGCTGCAGGCGCTCAAGGCCAGCGCTGCCACCATGGCCACTTTTGCCGCCGTGGCGCGGCTCAAGCGTTGGAGCGGTGCATGGGTGACCCTCAGACCTGCCTGGCCAGGGGGGCGGGACAAGCAATGCGGCAAAAAGTGCAACAAAAGGTGGCCCAAGTGGTGTGTTGAACAGTGCGTCCCATGCTGCAGCATTTGCTGCACCAAGCCAAGCATCGCCAATAGCGGCCCTGGCGTCAAGGCGGCTGACCGCCCCTGCAGCACAGGATGCAATGTGGATGGAACGGCCGCACGCCCTGCAGGTCTGTACCAGCCTGAGCGGGGTGCTGGTCGCTCAGTGCAGCAGCAGCGGCGTGTGCGCCAGGGCAGCGTAGCCTTCCAGGGTGGTCTCGATCTCCTCCTCGGTGGGGGCTTTTTCGCGCCAGAGGTTCAGCCGCACTTGAAAATGCTCGGCCCAGGAGCCGTCAAGGTAGACCTCGCGGCCACTGCGTTTGTCGACAATTTCGAAGCCTTGGCGCAGCAGTTGGGGCTGCTGGCTGGCTGCACCGTCTGCGGGTGGGGCGGTCATTTGAACCACGGCAAAAGAGTCTGAGTCGTAAAGCATGTGCATGGTGGCCTTTTCGGTGTGACTCAGCATATGGCAGCGCTGCAGGCCAAATTCAAGGGCTGCTCACCAAGCTTGTACCGAAGCCAGCTTTTGGTCCAGCACATCGCCGTTGCCTTGGGTGATGCGCATGCGCACAGGCACAAAGCCCAGACCCGGGGCAAACCAGATTTCTATGGTTTGGTCGTAAGCCCGCCTGGGCTCGCGCCTGAGCGCCACGGTGGCCTGCTCGCCGCCGGGCAGCGCCAAAGTGGGTGTGCCCGTCACCGTGAAGGTCCAGATGTCGACTTCGCGCGTGCCGGCCGTGGGTACACGCACTTGGGTGCCGGTGGCAAAGCGGCCGGGATCGCCCGCCAGCATGCCGGCGAGCTGAAAAAACAGGCTCAGCCGGTCTTGCACCCCGGGCTGCCAGGGCACCTCGGGCGCGTTGTTGCTGAACACGATGCGGCCGCGTTCGGGCTGAAAGTGCGTGGCCTGCTCGCTGCGCGCTTTGTCTGAAAACCGCCTGGGTGACACGCCTTGCGGGCCGAGCTCGCCCACACTGATGGACAGGCGGGGGTTCAAGATCAGCAGGCCGCTGATGAGCAAGCGGGCCTCGTAGCGCTGGCTCTCGTTGTGCCAGGTCAGCAAGGCGTTGGCCGAGTAGTTCAAGCCCCGGGACTGACCGCTGAGCTCGTACTGCAAACGCACAGAGGGGGGCAGCTGCAGCTGGGGTATCTCAGAGGGCGGCGGTGCTTGCAAGGCGGCAGTCTGCCCTGGTGGGGCACTGGCCTGTGCGGCCACAGGCGTGCTGGGGTCCCTGTCTGCGGGAAGCGGCGGCGCTGGCGGCGGGCTGGTGATCGGTGCGCTTGGCGCACTGGCCTCTGAGGCGAGCTCGGCAGAGACCTCGGCCTGGGCTGGCGGCACTGCCGCCAGGGCCGCTTGTTCTGCAGCCATGGCAGGCGCTGGAGGCTCAGGTGGTGGGGGTTGTGGGGGAGGGGCTGCGGGGCTGGCATTCGATGTCCGCTGGGGCTGCGTGGGAGAGGTCAAACTCAAACGGGTGGTCCCCGCCACAGGAGCTGCAGCCTTGAGCGGCGCCGTCTCAATGCGCCGGGTGCGCATGCTGGCGTTCACGGCAGGCGGCGCAGCGGAGGACAAGCTGGAAGGCGCTGACGCGTCCAGGCTCAGCGGCCGGCTGGCGCTGTCCAGCAGCCACAGGTGAATCAGCGTGACCCCGGCGGCCAGGCCCAAGGCCCACTTCAGCGGCAGGGCCGGGGGTGGCGACGGTTTAAGCTTGCGGTTGGAACTCACAGCGCAGGGACCCCGAGGCACACTGAGGGACCCGAGCTCTGGTCAACAGCGAGCACACAGGACAACAAATGAAACTTGCCACCTACAAAGACGGATCACGCGACGGCCAACTGGTCGTCGTCTCACGCGATCTGTCGACAGCCCATTATGCGACCGGCATCGCCCACACCTTGCAGCAGGTGCTGGACGACTGGAATTTTCTGGCGCCTCAGTTGCAGGACCTCTCCCAAACCCTGAACCACGGCAAAGCGCGGCACGGCTTTCCTTTTGAGCCCGAGCGCTGCATGGCGCCCCTGCCGCGGGCCTGCCAATGGGCCGACGGCTCGGCCTACCTCAACCATGTGGAATTGGTCAGGCAAGCCCGGGGGGCGCAAGTGCCGGCCAGCTTTTACACCGACCCGCTGATGTACCAAGGCGCCAGCGACGACCTGCTGGGGCCTTGCGACGAGGTGCGCGTGCCCAGCGAGGACTTTGGCATCGACTTTGAGGCCGAGCTGGCCGTGGTCACGGCCGACGTGCCCATGGGCGCCAGCGCGGACGAGGCGCTCGAAGGCATTCGCCTGCTGATGCTGGCCAACGATGTCTCGCTCAGACACTTGATCCCCAACGAGCTGGCCAAAGGCTTTGGCTTTGTCCAGAGCAAGCCTGCCACGGCCTTCAGCCCGGTGGCGGTCAGCATGGACGAGCTGGGCCCCGCCTGGCAGGGCGGGCGCTTGCACCTGACGCTCCACAGCAGCTGGAACGGCCGCAAGGTGGGCATGTGCGAGGCCGGCCCCGAGATGACTTTTCACTTTGGCCAGCTGATTGCCCACCTGTGCAAAACCCGGCGCGTGCGGGCCGGCTCCATCATCGGCTCGGGCACGGTGAGCAACAAGGCCGTGCTTGAAGGAGACAAGCCGCACTGGCCCAAAGGCTACAGCTGCATCGCCGAAAAGCGCGCCATGGAAACCATTCTCGATGGCCAGCCCTCGACCGAGTTCATGAAGTTTGGCGACCGCATCCGCATTGACATGAAAGACGCTCAGGGTCAGTCGTTGTGCGGCGCCATTGACCAGTGCGTGGCGCCTGCGATTTAGCTTTGGTAGACCGTGTCCAGCGAGGCAAAGCCCTTGATCTCCAAGGGGTTGCCAAAGGGGTCCAGGAAAAACATGGTCCATTGCTCGCCAGGCTGGCCGGCAAAGCGCAGCTGGGGCGCCAGCACAAAGGCGGTATGGGCCCGTTCCAAGCGCTCAGCCAGGGCCTGCCAATCGGGCAGAGCCAGCACCAGGCCAAAGTGCGGCATGGGCACCAGCTGGTCGCCCACCTGGCCGGTGAGCTCGGTCTTGAAAGGCTGGCCCAGGTGCAGCGAGAGTTGGTGGCCAAAAAAGTCAAAGTCCACCCAGGTGGCGGTGGAGCGGCCTTCTGTGCAGCCGAGCACGCCGCCGTAAAAGCGCCGTGCCTCGTCCAGATCGGTGACGTGGAAGGCAAAGTGGAACAGGCTGTTCATGGTGGCTTAGCTTATCAAATGCAGCTGTAGAAATGCAAAAATTCATTCGCTGTGCAAGTGCGCATTGCACAATCGCGGGTGCGATGGTCTTTGTTGCTCATCGCTTGCAACTCACCTCGCCAAAGACGAACCACCACACACAGCAGGCCCTATGAACGACACCAACCCCATGTCTGCATTTGGCGATTTCGGCAAATGGGTGCCAGGCTTTGATTTCCTCAAGGGCCTGAGTCAGCCGGGCAGCGCTCAAAGCGCCGCTGCCATGCCCTCATTGGGCGGCTGGGTCGCGCCCACGCTCAATGTGGAAGACCTGGAGCAGCGCATCAAGGAGCTCAAGACGGTGCTGTTTTGGTTGGAGCAAAACGGCACGGCGCTCAAGGCCACCATCCAGGCCATGGAAGTGCAAAAGATGACCTTGGCCACCTTGAAAGGCATGAACGTGAGCATGCAGGAGATGGCCCAGGCTTTTTCCATTCCCACGCCTGAGGCCGCGCCCAAGCCTGCGCCATTTTCTGCACCGGCACCGGCACCCGAGGCCACCCAGCCCGCCCGTCCCAGCCAGACAGCGGACCCCACTGACGCGCCAGAAGCTTCTAAGGCGCCGGCCCAGGCGGCGGCCGGCGTGGTCGACCCCATGCAGTGGTGGGGCGCGCTGACCCAGCAGTTTCAAACGATTGCCAATGCGGCCATGAAGGACGCGGCCGCCCGCACCCCCGAGATGCCCGCCATGAAGGCCTCGGCCGAGCAGGCCAGTGACTTGTTCAGCCAAGCCCTCAAGAGCAGCACCGAGGCCTGGAGCGAGGCGGTCAAGCCGCCCAGCCGGCCGGCTGCAGGCCAGCGCCAAGCCGCACCTGCCCGCAAGGCGCCCGCCCAAAAAACGCCACCCAAATCTGCCGCCAAAGCTGCTCCCAAGGCAAGCGCAAAAGCTGCCAAGAAAACCAAACCTGCAGCCCCACCCGCTGCCAAGCGAGCCCGATGAAACTGTTTCCCTGCGGCCATGCCACCCACCCGCAGTGGCCTATGGCGGCTGCCTTGGTGCTGGCCCAGCTGCGCGCGCACATGGCGCTGCCCGGCTACGCCACCTCGCCTGGCTTGGGGCTGCTTTACATCACCGACCATTACGCCCCGCATGCGCAAGACATCTTGGACCACCTCGGGGCCGAATTGCCCGAGGTGACGGACTGGAGCGGCACAGTGGGAGTGGGTGTGGCCTCCAACAACGTGGAGTATTTTGACGAGCCGGCGCTGGCTGTCATGCTCTGCGATGTGCCGCACGAGCACTACCGTGTGTTCTCCGGCGTGGCGCCTTTGGTCTCTGGTGAGGGTGGTTTCAGAGCGCACACCGCGCTGGTGCACGCCGACCCGAACACCCCCGACCTCCCCGAATTGATTGATGAGCTGGCCAGGCGCACGGGCAGCGCTTATCTCTTTGGCGGCCTGGCCGCCAGCCGCATGGGCATGGTGCAATTTGCCCAAAGCAGCCGGGGTCACTTGCCAGGTCAGGGCGCGGCCAGCAGTGTGTTCAAGGCAGGCTTGAGCGGTGTGGCCTTCAGCGCCGGTGTGCCACTGCTCTCGCGCGTGACCCAGGGCTGCCAGCCGGTCTCGGCCGAGTATGAGATCACGGCCTGCGAGGGCAATGTGGTCACCGAGCTCGATGGCGAGCCTGCGTTGGAGCTGATGCTCGAAGCCTTGAAGGTCACGCTCAAGGAGCCCCAGGCCGCGCTGGCCAAGGTCAGGCGCACGCTGGTGGGCTTGAGCGAGCGCAGGCAGGCGCCGGACTTGGGTCCACTGCACAGACCCGGCCAGTTCGCGGCCGACACCTGGGTGCGCCACATCATTGGCTTGGACCCGAATCGCCACGGCATTGCCATTGCCCAGGCCCCAGAGCGCGGCATGCGTTTGAGTTTTTGCGAGCGCCACGCCAGTGCCGCCTTGCGTGACCTGGTGCGCGTGTGCGCCGAAATTCGCGAGGAACTTGAATCGGCCGAGCTGCCGCTGGAGCTGGCGCAGGCCCTGCAGGCCGACGAGGCCAACGCCGCACCGCACCCGGCCAGGCGGGTGGCGGGAGCCATTTACGTCAGCTGCTCAGGCCGGGGCGGACCGCATTTTGGCGGCCCCAGCGCCGAGCTGCAAACCGTGCGCCGCGCTTTGGGCGACGTGCCTTTGGTGGGCTTTTTCGCCGCTGGCGAAATTGCCAGCCGCCATGTGTATGGCTACACCGGGGTGTTGACGGTGTTCACCACCGATTGAGGGCGCGGCTTACCCCTGAAGGAGCCAGCCTGCTGGCGATTCGCCGCATGAGGCCATGCACAGCCAGCGCCCATGAACGCCTGCCAAGGCACGCGGCCCCACCAAAGCACCTCAAATCCCGCGCGCTCTGTCCCGCTTGAACTGCGCCCTGAACTCGCCAAAGCGCCCCTGGTCCAGCGCCAGTCGCACCTCGCGCATGAGGTTCAGGTAATAGTGCAGGTTGTGGATGCTGGCCAGCATGGGGCCCAGCATTTCGCCGCAGCGGTCCAGGTGGTGCAGGTAGGCGCGTGAAAAGCCGCCTTCGGTGCTGCCGTCTGGGCGGCTGCGGCCCTGGCAGGCGTAGCAGCTGCAGGTCTCGTCCATGGGCGCAGGGTCGCTTTTGTAGCGGGCGTTGCGGATTTTCAAGTCGCCAAAGCGGGTGAACACATGGCCGTTGCGGGCATTGCGCGTGGGCATGACGCAGTCGAACATGTCCACACCGGCGGCCACGCCGTCCACCAGGTCTTCGGGCGTGCCCACGCCCATGAGGTAGCGCGGTTTGTGCGCGGGCAGGCGGTGTGGGGTGTGCGCCATGATGCGCAGCATCTCGTCTTTGGGCTCGCCCACGCTGACCCCGCCCACGGCGTAGCCTGGCAGGTCCAGCGCGACCAAGGCGTCCAGCGACTCTTGCCGCAGGTGCTCGAACATGCCGCCTTGCACAATGCCAAACAGCGCGTTCGGGTTGCCCAGCCGCTCAAATTCGCTGATGCAGCGCCCGGCCCAGCGCAGGCTCAATTCCATGGACACCCGCGCCTCGGCCTCGGTGGTGATGTGGCCTTGGGTGTCGTAGGGCGTGCATTCGTCGAACTGCATCACGATGTCTGAATTGAGCACCGTTTGAATCTGCATGGACACCTCGGGCGTGAGGAAGAGCTTGTCGCCGTTGACCGGCGAGGCAAAGCGCACGCCTTCTTCGCTGATCTTGCGCATGGCGCCCAGGCTCCACACCTGAAAGCCGCCCGAGTCTGTGAGGATGGGCTGGTGCCAATTCTCGAATCCGTGCAGGCCGCCAAAGCTTTTCATCACGTCCAGCCCGGGCCGCATCCACAGGTGGAAGGTGTTGCCCAGGATGATTTGCGCGCCCATGTCGTGCAGCGACTGCGGCATCACGCCTTTGACCGTGCCGTAGGTGCCCACGGGCATGAAGATGGGGGTTTGCACCACGCCGTGGTTCAGGGTCAGCGTGCCCCGGCGGGCGTGCGAGCCGGGGTCTTGGTGGAGCAGGTCAAATGTGAGCATGGCGGGGCGCGATTGTAGGCAGGCCCCCGCGTCCCCTTACTCGCTCATGTGCCGTGCGCGCCGCTTCCACACTTGCCAGGGGCGGTCTAAATGCACGTCGTTCATCTGGGCCGCGGCCTCGGCCTCACCGGGGGAGAGAAATTCAATCTCGCCCAGGGCCATGGCCTGGCTTTGCAGGCGTGCGTTGCTCTCGGTGTAGTAGGCGCGGAACACCACTTGTTGGATGGACGTGCCCACCACCACGTTGCCGTGGCCGCGCAGCAAAGCCACGTTGGAGCCGCCCAGGCTGTCGGCCAGTGCTTTGCCCAGGGCTTGGTTGCGAATGAGCATGTCGCTGGACTCGCCGGCCGTGTGCCGGATTTCAAACACCGGCACCTGCGCGCCCAAAAAGCCGCTCATGTGGCAAATCGGGCGCAGGCGGGCGCCCGTCACGCCAAAGGGAATCACGGCGGGCGAATGGCTGTGGATGATGGACATCACCTCGGGCCGGACGCGAAAAATCTCGCTGTGGATGAAGCGTTCCACATAGGTTTTGCGGCCACGCTCGTCGAACACCTGGCCGTCGAGGTCGCATTCCACGATGTCATCGGCGCTGACCAAGCCGGGTGCCATGCTGCGGGCGATCAAAAAACGTTCAGGATTTTTGTCGTGGCGCACGCTGATGTGGCCAAAGCCGTCGAGCACGCCCTCGTTCACAAGAATGTGGTTGGCGATCACGAGGTCATCAATCAGGGCGGGGCTGGCTGCTTGGGTCATGGTTGGTCTCTAAGGGCTTGGATGATAAGTATGGATATCATCTTAGATCGAAATTTTTCAAGACGGGAGACGCCATGGTCATGGTCACACGCTTTATGGCTGGCATTGCGCTGGCGGCATCTGCGCTTTCTACGCTGCCTCAGGCGCTGGCGCAAACCTTTCCACAGCGCCCCATCCAAGTGGTGGTGCCCGTGGCGGCCGGTGGCGGCACCGACGTGATGGCCCGTGCGGTGGGCCAAAAAGTCGGCGAAATCTTGGGCCAGCCGGTGGTGGTGGAAAACAAGCTGGGCGCGGGCGGCAACATTGGCACTGAGCTGGTGGCCAAGGCCAAGCCCGATGGCTACACCCTGCTGGTCTCGCCCAGCACCATTGCCACCAACGTGGCGGTGTACCGCAAGCTGCCCTACGACCTGCTCAAAGACTTTCAGACCGTGGCCTTGATCGGCCAGACCGATGTGGTGCTGGTGGTGCACTCGTCTGTGAAGGCGACCAACTTGCGCGAGTTTGTGGAGCTGGCGCGCAGCCGACCTGGGCGCTTGAACTACGGCTCGGCCGGTTTGGGCAGCTCGCAGCATTTGTCGGCCGAGTACTTCAACCAGCTGGCAGGCACCAGCTCCAACCACATTCCCTACAAGGGCCAGTCGCAGGCCATGACTGATTTGGTGGGCGGCCAGCTCGAGTACATGTTCAGCCCGCTGCAAAACGCGCTGCCCTTCATCAAACAAGGCCAAATCCGCGCGATTGCCGTGGCGGCCAAGCAGCGCCACCGCGACCTGCCGCAGCTGCCCACGCTGGGCGAGTCGGGCTACCCGGGCGCCGAGGTGTCCAACTGGTTTGCGGTGTATGCGCCTGCGGCCACCCCGCCTGCCGTGGTCAAAAAGCTGCACGGCGCCTACGCCAAGGCCCTGGCCCAGCCGGAGCTGCGCGCCAAGCTCGAAGGCATGGGCTTTGACATCTTGCAGGCCACGCCCGAGCAGGCCACCGACTTCATGCGCGCCGAGCTGGTGCGCTGGGCGCGGGTGGCCGCTTACGCCGGCATCAAGGCGGAGTAAAGCTCAGGGGCGCCGCTGCAGCAGCATGGCGTCACCGTAGCTGAAAAAACGGTAGCGCTGGGCGATGGCGTGCTGGTACAGCGCCATCACCTGCGGGTGACCGGCCAGGGCGCTGATGAGCATCATCAGCGTGCTTTTGGGCAGGTGAAAGTTGGTGAGCAAGAGGTCCACCACCTTGAACTCAAAGCCTGGCGTGATGAAGATGTTGGTGTCGTCACACGCCGGCCCAAAGTGCGCGGCTGACTCCAGCGCCCGCACCGTGGTGGTGCCGACCGCCAACACGCGCCCGCCACGCGCCTTGCACCGCGCCACGGCCTCATGGGTGGCCGCGGGCACTTCAAAGCGTTCAAAGTGCATCAAGTGTTCGCTGATGCGCTCGGTTTTCACAGGTTGGAAGGTGCCCGCGCCCACATGCAGCGTGACATTGGCGCGCTCCACGCCGCGCGCTTCGAGCTGCGCCAAGATGGCCTCGTCAAAGTGCAGCGCGGCGGTGGGCGCGGCCACGGCGCCAGGCTTGGCCGCAAACACGGTTTGGTAGCGGGCCTCGTCCTCGGCCGTGTCCTCGTGCGTGATGTAGGGCGGCAGTGGCACATGGCCGTGGGCCGCCATCAGGGCGTAGGGGTCGCGGCTGAAGCTCAGCTTATAAAGCGGACCATCGGCTTGGGGCCAGCGGCCCAAGAGCGTGGCTGAAAAGCCGCCGTCCATTTGCAGCACCGTGCCGGGAGCGGGCTTTTTGCTCACCTTCATGTGCGCGGCCACCTCGCCGCGCGCCGCATCCAGCACGCGCTCGACCAGCAGCTCCAGCCGGCCGCCGCTGGGCTTGTGGCCGTACAGCCTGGCCTTGATGACTTGGGTGTCGTTGAACACCAAGAGGTCTCCCGGCTGCAGCAGATGGGGGAAGTCAGTAAAAAGCAGGTCCTGCGCCTGCGGGCCACGCCCGTCCAGCAAGCGCGAGCCTGCGCGCTGGGGGGCCGGCTGCTGCGCGATCAGTTCAGGGGGGAGTTCAAAGTCAAAGTCGGCCAGCGTCCATTCGGGTGCGGCGACGGGAGGTGCAAAAGAGGTCATGGCTTGAGGGCCGGACGGGCCCGTTCCAAGGGTTGGGTAAAGGGCGTTGATTCTCGCAGCCCCGCGCTTGCCCTTGGTGGGGGCGGCACAATCAAGGCCCATGTCCGCTGCCGTGCCTGCCAAGACCCAATCCCCTGCCCAAAAAGCCTTGCTCAAGCTCGGGCTGGCGCGCGACATTGACCTGGCCTTGCACCTGCCACTGCGCTACGAGGACGAGACCCGCCTGAGCCGACTGGCCGATGCGCGCGATGGCGAGGTGGTGCAAATCGAGGCCTGGGTGATCAGCAGCGAGATCAGCCTGGCGCCCCGGCGCCAGCTCAAGGTCAAGGTGGACGACGGCAGCGACACCTGTGTGCTGCGCTTTCTCAACTTTTACCCCAGCCACCAAAAAACCCTGACCGAAGGCGCGGTGGTGCGCGTGCGCGGCGAGCTGCGTGGCGGCTTTTTGGGGCGGGAAATGGTGCACCCGAGCTTCAAGCTCGCAGGCGGCGAGCTGCCGCAGTCGCTCACCCCGGTGTATTCCACCGTGGCCCAGCTGCCACAGGCCTACCTGCGCAAGGCGGTGCAAAGCGGCTTGGCGCGGGCCGATGTGTCGGACACCTTGCCCCCTGGCGCCTCACCCCTGGTGCGCGGCGATTTTTGGCGCCTGAAAGACGCGCTGCAGTTTTTGCACCACCCGAGTGCCCAGGTGTCGCTGGCCACGCTGGAGGACCGCAGCCACCCCGCCTGGATTCGCCTCAAAGCCGAGGAGTTGCTGGCCCAGCAGCTCTCGCAGCTGCAATCCAGGCGCGAGCGCGACGCCATGCGTGCGCCCGCCTTGGTGCCGCCCGTGGACGCACCGCATGGCGGCTTGCGCGCGCAGCTGATGGCGCGCTTGCCCTTTGCGCTGACCGGTGCGCAGCAAAGGGTGGACGCCGAGATTGCTGGCGATCTGCAAAAAATCTGGCCCATGCACCGCCTGCTGCAAGGCGACGTGGGCTCGGGCAAAACCGTGGTGGCGGCGCTGGCGGCCGTGCGCTGCATGGATGCGGGCTGGCAGTGCGCGCTGATGGCGCCCACCGAAATTTTGGCCGAGCAGCACTTTCGCAAGCTGGTGGACTGGCTAGAACCCTTGGGGCTGCAGACCGCTTGGCTGACGGGCAGTCAAAAAGCGGCCGAGCGTCGCAAGGCCTTGGCCGCCATTGAAAGCGGCGCGGCTGGCCTGGTGGTGGGCACGCACGCGGTCATTCAGGACAAGGTGCAGTTCAAGAATTTGGCGCTGGCCATCATCGACGAGCAGCACCGCTTTGGCGTGGCCCAGCGACTGGCACTGCGAAGCAAAATGACCGGTGATACCGCGCAGGAGCCGCATTTGTTGATGATGTCGGCCACACCCATTCCGCGCACGCTGGCCATGAGTTACTACGCCGACCTCGATGTCTCCACCATCGACGAGCTGCCCCCAGGCCGCACGCCCATCGTGACCAAGGTGGTGAGCGACAGCCGCAGGGACGAGGTGGTCGAGCGCATTCGATCGCAACTCGACGAAGGCCGACAGGTCTACTGGGTGTGCCCGCTCATCGAAGAAAGCGAGGCGCTGGATTTGCGCAACGCCACCGAAACCCATGAAGCGCTCAGCGCCGCCCTGCCTGGCACCGAGGTGGCGCTGCTGCATTCGCGCATCCCGCAAGCGGAGAAAAAAGCCGTGATGGAGCGCTTTAACGCCGGGCAAACCGGCGTGCTGGTCAGCACCACCGTGATTGAGGTGGGTGTGGATGTGCCCAATGCCTCGCTCATGGTCATTGAGCATGCCGAGCGCTTTGGCTTGTCGCAGCTGCACCAGCTGCGCGGCCGGGTCGGGCGCGGTGCGGCGGCCTCGGCCTGTGTGTTGCTGTATTCCACGGGTGACGCGCCCCGCTTGGGCGAGACCGCGCGCGCGCGCCTCAAAGCCATGGCCCAAACGCAAGATGGTTTTGAAATTGCCAGGCGCGACCTGGACATTCGCGGGCCGGGTGAGTTCTTGGGGGCACGTCAGTCGGGCGCGCCGCTGCTGCGCTTTGCCGACCTCGCCACCGACACCGAGTTGCTGGCCTGGGCCAGGGACTTGGCGCCGCTCATGCTGGACCGCCACCCTGGCTTGGCCCAGCGCCACATTCAGCGCTGGTTGGGCAGCAAGTCGGAGTTCCTCAAGGCTTGATGCCTTTTTGCCTTGAAGCCTGGCGCGCCCGCACGCCATGTTGACTTGGGCTTCAAGCAAAATGCAGCCATGACGCTCACCGAACTCAAGTACATCGTGGCCGTGGCCCGTGAAAAGCATTTCGGCCGGGCCGCCGATGCCTGCCACGTCTCGCAGCCCACGCTGAGCGTGGCCATCAAAAAGCTCGAAGAAGAGCTCGAGGTCAAGCTGTTTGAGCGCAACGCCAGCGAAATCGCCGTGACCCCGCTGGGCGAAGACATCGTGCGCCAAGCCCAAAGCGTGCTGGAGCAGGCCGACAGCATCCGAGAAATTGCCAAGCGCGGCAAAAACCCGCTCGATGGCCCGCTGCGCCTGGGCATCATCTACACCATAGGCCCTTACCTGTTGCCTGACCTGGTGCGCCAGGTGATCGCGCACCACCCCCAAATGCCGCTGATGCTGCAGGAGAACTTCACCGTCAAGTTGCTCGAAGACTTGCGCACCGGTGAGATTGATTGCGCCATCTTGGCCGAGCCTTTTCCGGACACCAATTTGGCCATTGCCCCGCTCTATGACGAGCCCTTTGTGGTCGCTGTGCCCAGCACGCACGCCTTGGCCCAGCGCCAGAGCATCAACGCTGAAGAGCTCAAAAGCGAGACCATGCTCTTGTTGGGCAATGGCCATTGTTTTCGCGACCATGTGCTGGAGGTGTGCCCCGAGTTTGCGCGCTTTTCCAGCACCGCCGAGGGCATACGCAAGAGCTTTGAGGGCTCGTCGCTGGAGACCATCAAGCACATGGTGGCCGCCGGCATGGGCATCACGCTGGTGCCGCGCCTGAGCGTGCCCCAGGGCGCGCTCGGTCCGGCCAGCCCCAAACGCGGCAAGGGCCGCGCAGCGCCTGCGCTGGACCCCCGCTTTGAAAACTCTTACATCACTTACCTGCCATTCGACGGCCATGAACCCACGCGCCGCGTGGTGCTGGCCTGGCGTCGCAGCTTCACGCGCTACGAGGCCATTGCCGCTTTGCGCAATGCGGTGTATGCCTGTGCGCTGCCTGGCGTGGCTCGTTTGTCTTGATCAGTTTGCCTTCACCGTGCTTGTGGCCTAGAGTCTTTGCTCCACTCCTCCACCAGAAAGCACCATGACTCAAGCCCGCACACACGCGCCCCGCATCAACATCGGCATCAGCGATGATCACCGTGCAGCCATCGCCCAAGGCCTGGGCCGGACGCTGGCCGACACCTACACCCTGTACCTGAACACGCACAACTTTCACTGGAACGTGACCGGTCCCATGTTCAGCACCTTGCACACCATGTTCATGGTGCAGTACAGCGAGCTGTGGGCCGCCACCGACCCGATTGCTGAGCGCATTCGCGCCCTGGGTCACCCGGCACCAGGCTCTTACGCTCAATTTGCAGCCCTGGCCACCGTGCCCGACGTGCCCACCCAGCCGCCCAAGGCCCTGGAGATGGTGCGCATCTTGGTGCAAGGCCACGAGACGGTGGCGCGCACTGCCCGCAGCTTGTTTGAGCTGGTGGGCCAAGCCGGTGACGAGGTCACCGCCGACCTGCTGACCCAGCGCCTGGCCATTCACGAGCAAACCGCCTGGATGCTGCGGGCCTTGCTGGAGGACTGAGCGTGGCTGCCTTGGGTCCAACGCCGCCAAATGCTGCCCGCTTGCAGCTTTACCTGCAGCTGATCCGCTGGGACCGGCCGGCTGGCTGGTTGCTGCTGCTGTGGCCCACGCTGTCGGCGCTGTGGTTGGCGGCGGGCGGCTTTCCGGGCTGGCACCTGCTGGCGGTGTTCGTGCTGGGCACCGTCCTCATGCGCAGCGCCGGCTGCTGCCTCAACGATGTGGCCGACCGCGACTTTGACCGCCACGTCAAACGCACGGCCCAGCGCCCCGTCACCTCAGGGGCACTGCCGGTCAAAGAGGCTTTGCTGGTGGGCGCGGTGCTGGCCTTGGCCGCTTTTGCGCTGGTGCTCACCACCAATGCCGCCACCATTGCCTGGTCGTTTGCGGCTTTGGCTGTGGCCGTGGCCTACCCCTATGCCAAGCGCCATGTGGCCATGCCGCAGGCCGTGCTGGGCGTTGCTTTCAGTTTTGGCATTCCCATGGCCTATGCGGCCGTGCAGGGCCATGTGCCTTTGCAGGCCTGGCTGCTGCTGCTGGGCAATCTTTTTTGGGTGCTGGCCTATGACACCGAATACGCCATGGTGGACCGCGATGACGACTTGAAAATTGGCATGAAGACCTCGGCCATCACCTTGGGCCGCTGGGATGTGGCGGCCATCGCGGGCTTTTACGCGGCTTTTTTGCTCATCTGGGCCTGGGTCTTGCAGCCCTTGCAAAGTGCCAAGCTGTGGCCGCTGGCGCTGGCCGCAGCAACTGGGCAAGCCCTGTGGCACCTCTGGCTTATTCGCCGGCGCGAGCGCGAAGGCTGTTTCAAGGCCTTCAGGCTCAACCATTGGCTGGGCCTGACCCTTTTTGCGGGCGTGGTGTTGAGCGTGTAAGCGTCGCGCACCCGCCCCAAGGGGGCCACAAAAAAGCCCGCTGAAGCGGGCTTTTTTGTGGCTGGCTGGTCAGATCAGCTGGTGGCTTTCTTGGCCTTTTTGGCTTTCTTGGCTTTTTTGCCTTTGCCAGATTTGCTGGCTTTTTTGGCCGCCGCCTTGTCCGCCGACGGCGCGGCGGCGGGTGCGGGCTGCACGGCGGGTGCGGCCGGTGCGGCTGGCGCCATGGGCGCTGCCGGGGCCGCTGGCGCTGCCGGCGCTTGGGCCAGAACCAAGGAGGTGGCGAGGATGCTGAGCATGGAGGCGAATGTTTTTTTCATGGTGTATGGCCTTGGGATGACTTCAGGATGGAGGATTGCGCCGCCGGAGCAGCTTGCTGAGAGAGCAGGCTAGAGCTTAAACGAATGAGCAGGCTTGCCCGTTGACGGCCGGCCCTTTTCAAGCGCCAGGGGGTGTGCCAAATTCAAGGCCCAACTCGGTGGCCCGCGCTTGCGCCGCGCGGATGGCGGCCACAAAGTGGCGTTTGAGTTCAGCGCCCTCCATGGCCGTGAGTGCGGCATAGGTGGTGCCGCCTTTGCTGGTCACACGCTCGCGCAGCACCTGGGGTGACTCGCTGGAGTTTTGCGCCAGTGCGGAGGCGCCGGAGAAAGTGGCTTTGGCCAAGCGCAGGGCCTGGGCCTCTGGCAAGCCCATGTCCAGGCCAGCCTGGGTCATGGCCTCCAAAAAATAAAACACATAGGCCGGCCCAGACCCAGACAAGGCGGTCACCGCATCAAGCTGCGATTCATCGCTCAACCACAGGCTCTCGCCCGTGGTGTCCATGACGGCTTGCACGCGCTCGCGTTCTGCGGGCGTGACGGCCGGGCGAGCATAAAGCGCACTCATGCCTTGGCCAATCAGCGCAGGCGTGTTGGGCATGGCCCGCACAATGCGCTGGCTGCCCAACCACTGGGCGATGTTGTCCGAACGTATGCCTGCCGCCACGCTCAGGTGAAGCGCTTCATGGAGGTGTGCGCCAGCCTCTTGGGCCGCTTGTGCAAATGCTTGGGGCTTGACGGCCCACACCGCCAGCTTGGCACTGGCCAGGCTGGCCTGGGCATGGGGCCAGACCCGAATCGGCCATTGACCGAGCAGCCGCGCACCTTGCTCGGCATGGGGCTCGACCACCTGTATGAGTTCAGGCGCCATGCCCTGGCGAACCAGGCCACCAATGATGGCGCTGGCCATGTTGCCGCCACCAATGAAGGCGATGGACTCTGAAGGCGGCTGAGAAAGCGTGAAAGAGGTCATGTCAATAAAGGGGGGTCAGGCATGGCCCAGACAGAGGCAGCACACACGGACTCGACCCTTCTGAGGAGCGAAAGTGCAATAAAGCGTAGCAGAGCCTGAGCCTATGCCCGGGCGAGCAGGAAAAATCTTTGAGAAAGGCTGTTGACGAGGCCAAGGCGATGAGCTATAGTTGCGGGCTTCGCTTTAGAAAAGTGAAGATTTCGCCCAATCGAAAGCCAGGCAAGTGGTTTGCCAGGCGGCCGACGGGCCCAAGACTGACTGATCAGTTGCAAGGCGCTTGAAAAAGAGCCTCGCCGTTCACGCGGCGGCCATTTTGGCGGTGCTGGTCAGTACAAGTTGGGAAACATATAAATGATTCAAACGCAATCCAAACTCGATGTTGCTGACAACACGGGTGCCAAGTCTGTGATGTGCATCAAGGTGCTGGGTGGTTCCAAGCGCCGTTATGCCAGCGTGGGCGATGTCATCAAGGTCAGCATCAAGGAAGCTGCTCCGCGCGGCCGCGTCAAAAAAGGCGAGGTGTACAGCGCTGTGGTGGTTCGCACGGCCAAGGGCATTCGCCGCGGCGACGGCTCGCTGGTTAAATTCGATGGCAACGCCGCAGTGTTGCTCAACGCCAAGCTGGAGCCCATCGGCACCCGCATCTTTGGGCCGGTCACGCGTGAATTGCGCACTGAGCGTTTCATGAAGATCGTGTCGCTGGCGCCCGAAGTTCTGTAAGGACCACCGCCATGAACAAGATTCTCAAGGGCGACGAAGTCATCGTCATCGCAGGCCGCGACAAAGGCAAGCGTGGCAAAGTCTCGTTGCGAGCCGACGACAGCCGTTTGCTGATCGAGGGCATCAACCTGGTGAAAAAACACACCAAGCCCAACCCCATGAAGGGTTCGACCGGGGGCATTGTTGAGAAAAACATGCCTATTCACCAGTCCAACGTGGCGATCTACAACGCCGCCACCGGCAAAGCCGATCGTGTTGGTATCAAGCTGCTCGCTGATGGCAAGAAGGTTCGCGTCTTCAAGTCCAGCGGCGAAGAAATTAAGGCTGCATAACTATGGCCCGCTTGCAAGCTGTCTACCGCGAAAAAATCGCGCCCGCCCTGATCGAAAAGTTCGGTTACACCTCGCCCATGCAGGTGCCGCGCATCACCAAAATCACCCTGAACATGGGTGTCAGTGAGGCTGTGGCCGACAAAAAGGTGATGGACAACGCTGTCTCTGACCTGACCAAAATCGCTGGCCAAAAGCCGGTGGTGACCAAGGCGAAAAAAGCCATTGCCGGATTCAAGATCCGTGAAGGCCTGCCCATTGGTTGCATGGTGACTTTGCGCGGCGTTCAGATGTATGAGTTCTTGGACCGTTTCGTCACCGTGGCTTTGCCCCGCGTGCGCGACTTCCGCGGCATCTCTGGCCGTGCCTTTGACGGTCGGGGCAACTACAACATCGGTGTCAAAGAGCAAATCATCTTCCCTGAGATTGAGTACGACAAGGTTGACGCCCTGCGTGGCCTCAACATCAGCATCACCACGACGGCCAAGAACGATGAAGAGTGCAAAGCACTGCTCACCGCCTTCCGTTTCCCGTTCAAGAACTGAAGGCGCGGACCATGGCAAAACAAGCTCTTCTGCAACGTGAACTCAAGCGCGAAAAACTCGCCGCCAAGTTTGCTAAGAAATACACCGAACTCAAATCCACTTCAACCGATGCCAAGCGCTCGGACGAAGAGCGCGCGCTGGCCCGCCTTGAGTTGCAAAAGCTGCCCCGCAACGCCAACCCGACACGCCAGCGCAACCGCTGCGCGATCACGGGTCGTCCACGCGGTACCTTCCGTCAATTCGGTCTTGCCCGCAGCAAGATCCGTGAGATGGCCTTCAGTGGTGATATCCCCGGTATCACCAAGGCCAGCTGGTAAGCACCAGGAGAACACCGAATGAGCATGAGTGATCCTATCGCCGATATGCTGACGCGTATCCGCAATGCACAGATGGTCGAAAAAGCCTCTGTGCAGGTGCCTTCGTCCAAAGTCAAGGTGGCCATTGCCCAAGTCCTCAAGGACGAGGGATATATCGATGGCTTCCAAGTCAAAAACGATGATGGCCGTCCCCAGTTGGAAATTGCCCTCAAATACTACGCCGGTCGCCCTGTGATCGAGCGCATTGAGCGCGTGAGCCGCCCTGGCCTGCGTGTCTACAAAGGCAGCAACGCCATTCCCCAGGTCATGAATGGCTTGGGCGTGGCGATTGTCACCACCCCGCAAGGCGTGATGACCGATCGCAAAGCCCGCGCCAATGGCGTGGGTGGCGAAGTGCTGTGCTACGTGGCCTGATGCCGAGACGGAAGGAATATCAAGATGTCTCGAGTTGCTAAATCCCCTGTCGTCGTGCCGCAAGGCGTTGATGTGGCCATCAAAGAAGATCAGATCAATGTCAAAGGTGCTTTGGGCGCCTTGTCATTGGCCCAAAACGCTTTGGTCACCATCAAAAACGACGCTGGCAAGCTCACGTTTGAGCCTGCCAACGATTCCCGCGAAGCCAATGCGCTGAGCGGCACCATGCGCCAGTTGGTCAACAACATGGTCACTGGCGTCACCAAAGGCTTTGAGAAAAAGCTCACCCTGATTGGTGTGGGTTACAAAGCTGCAGCGGCTGGCACCAAGCTGACCTTGAACGTAGGCTACTCCCACCCCGTGGTGATGGACATGCCTGCCGGCATCAAGGTGGAGACGACCACGCCAACCGAGGTCCTGATCAAGGGCTTTGACCGCCAGCGCGTGGGCCAGATCGCCGCTGAGGTGCGCGCGGTCCGTCCTCCCGAGCCCTACAAAGGCAAGGGCATCCGTTATTCGGATGAGACGGTCGCCATCAAAGAAACCAAGAAGAAATAAGGAGCTGCACCATGTTGACCAAGAAAGAGCAGCGCCTTCGCCGTGCCCGTCAAACCCGTGCCCGCATCGCCAAGCAAGGCGTGGCACGTTTGATGGTGAACCGCACCAACCTGCACATTTACGCCTCAGTGATCTCTGGCGACGGCTCCCGCGTGCTGGCTTCTGCCTCCACGGCAGAAGCTGAGATGCGCGCGGCACTCGGTGCGTCAGGCAAAGGCGCCAACGTCGCCGCAGCACAAAGCATTGGCAAGCGCATCGCCGAAAAGGCCAAGGCTGCTGGTGTTGAAAAGGTCGCCTTCGACCGCGCCGGTTTCGCCTACCACGGCCGCGTCAAAGCGCTGGCCGAGGCTGCGCGTGAAGCCGGCTTGCAGTTCTAAGCAGGAATCGAAAAATGGCTAAGTTTCAAGCTAAAGCACAAAACGACGCTCCTGAGGATGGCCTCAAGGAGAAGATGATTGCGGTCAACCGCGTCACCAAGGTGGTCAAGGGTGGCCGTATTCTCGGATTTGCTGCACTGACCGTGGTCGGTGATGGCAACGGCCGCGTGGGCATGGGCAAGGGCAAATCCAAGGAGGTGCCCGCTGCCGTGCAAAAGGCCATGGAAGAGGCTCGCCGCAACATGACCAATGTGTCCTTGAAAAACGGCACCATCCATCACAATGTATTTGGTCACCATGGCGCTGCGTCCGTGATGATGGCGCCGGCCCCCAAGGGCACGGGCATCATTGCTGGCGGCCCCATGCGCGCCATTTTTGAAGTGATGGGCATCACGGACATCGTGGCCAAAAGCCATGGTTCGAGCAACCCCTACAACATGGTGCGTGCCACCATTGATGCTCTGAACAAGTCCACCACGCCCTCCGCCATTGCGGCCAAGCGCGGCAAAAATGTCGAAGAACTCTTCGGTTGAAGGACATTCAATGACCACCACCACCAAAGTCAAGGTTCAACTGGTTCGCAGCCCCATTGGCACCAAAGAATCCCATCGCGCCACTGTGCGTGGCCTGGGTCTGCGCGGTGTCAACAGCGTGAGCGAGCTGGAAGACACGCCAGCTGTGCGCGGCATGATCAACAAGATCAGTTATCTGGTCAAAGTTCTGTAAAAGGCAGCACATCATGGAATTGAATTCAATCAAGCCTGCTGCAGGTGCCAAGCATGCCAAGCGCCGTGTGGGCCGCGGCATTGGCTCTGGTTTGGGCAAAACCGCAGGTCGCGGTCACAAAGGCCAAAAGTCGCGTTCCGGTGGCTACCACAAAGTGGGTTTTGAAGGCGGTCAAATGCCTTTGCAACGCCGTTTGCCCAAGCGTGGCTTCAAGTCGCAAACCTTGAAGTACAACGCTGAAGTCACTCTGGCTGCGCTGGAGCAACTCGGTTTGGACGAAGTCGACATGTCGGCCCTCAAAAGTGCGGGTTTGATCGGTCAGTTGGCCAAAGTGGTCAAGGTCATCAAGTCTGGCGAAATCAGCCGTGCGGTCAAGCTGCAAGGCGTGGGTGCGACGGCAGGTGCCAAGGCAGCGATCGAAGCTGCTGGCGGTTCGCTGGCCTGAACGGCTGGCGTTTAACGACCCGATCACTGCATTTTCGGACCCTAGGGACAACCCAGCGTGGCCACCTCTTCCGCATCCCTCGCAAAAACCGGCAAGTTCGGTGACTTGCGCAGCCGGCTTGTGTTCTTGCTGTTGGCGCTGGTCGTCTACCGCATTGGTGCGCACATCCCTGTACCGGGCATAGACCCCGGGCAGCTCAAGCAGCTGTTCAACAGCCAGCAGGGCGGGATCTTGAACCTGTTCAACATGTTCTCGGGTGGCGCGCTGTCTCGTTTTACGGTGTTTGCGCTGGGCATCATGCCCTATATATCGGCTTCCATCATCATGCAGTTGCTCACCTACGTCGTACCGACGTT
>CANHKH010000012.1 GCA_947460165.1 Comamonadaceae bacterium | reverse complement strand
GGCGTGCCCACCAACACCGTGCCCAACTCCATCAAGCGCTCCAGGGTTTGGCGAGGCGCATTGCCCGGGCCAAAACCGCCCCGGCCAATGGCTTTTTTGGTGGCAATGATTTTCTTCAAGGACTGCGCCGATGTGTAACCCGGTGGCAAAAGCATCTCGGGGGGCAGCGTCAAAAAGTCATTGAACAAGGCCTCGATCGCCAAACGCGCCTCGTTTTGCGCCCGCTCTTCGGTATCGGCCACATACACCGGTGCCGCCCAGCCCAGCTGGCCCGGGTCTGCTTCGTAGCCAAATTGCCGGCATTGGTCGCGGTAGGCCGTGAGGTTGCGCACCACCGCCTCGCGGGCTGAAAAGGTGACCAAAAACGGATAGCGCCGACTCGGGTCTGCCGCCCACTCAATGGTTTCAATGGAGCCTTGCGAGGGCACCCAAACGGGCGGGTGAGGTTGTTGGTAAACACGCGGCCACAGGTTGACGTAATTGAGGTTGTAGTGCTCGCCCTCCCAAGGGAAAGGCCCCGGGGTGGTCCAGGCTTTGACAATCAAGTCGTGCGCCTCATGAAAGCGCTCGTGCGAGTAAAAAGGGTTGGTCGACGTGCTGTGGTATTCGGCACCAATGCCGCGCACAAAGCCCGCGATGATGCGCCCGCGCGACATGTTGTCGAGCATGGCGAACTCTTCGGCAATGTGGATGGGGTTGCTCACCAAAGGCAAGGCGCGGCCCAAAATGGCAATGCGGATGCGCTTGGTGCGCTGGATCAAGGCGCTGGCGATCAAGTTGGGCGCAGGCATCAGCCCATAAGCGGTTTGGTGGTGCTCGTTGACGCACACGCCATCAAAGCCCAGGGTCTCCGATTCGGCCAACATGTCGATGTAGCTCTCGTATTCGTGAGCACCCAACTCGGGGTCGTAAAAGGTGTTGGGCAAGACCACCCAAGCCGAGCGGTGTTGTTTGGATGCCGGGATGTCCATGGGACGGTAGGGCATCAGGGTGAAGTTGAGGATTTTCATGCGGCGTTTTGGGCAATGAAGGAGTGAATCAGCGCCGCGGTTTCGGCGGGCTTTTCGTTGATGGGTGAGTGCCCGCACTCGGGCACGATGTGCAACGCACTGGCAGGCAACTGTTGGTGCCAATGGTGTGCATAAGCCAGCGGGAACAAACCGTCGTGGTCGCCCCAAATCAGCTGGGTGGGCACTTGGATGCGGTGCAGCCACTTTTGCAAATCGGGGTTGAACAAGCGGGGGTGCCAGGCCAGCTTGGCAAAGCTGAACTTGTTGCGCACCAAGATGTCGGCCTCTTCGTCGCTGGGTTGCGCGGCCAAGCGCGCCGCCCGCAGGGCCGGGTCAAACACCAAATGGCGGGCTGCTTCTTCGTCGTTCCAAATGAAGATGTCGCCCATGGGTGTGCCCGGCACCCGCAAGCCCGCGCTGCACATCAAGGTGAGGCTGCGCACATGGCGGCTGTTGCGCACCGCGATCTCGGCGGCCAGCCAACCCCCAATGGAGTGACCCACCACGTCAAAGCCTTCTTCAGGGGCCAGTTGGTCCAAGAAATCCAGGTAAAACATGGCCAAGTCGGGCATGTGCTTGATCCAGCTTGGGTCGTCCGATAAGCCAAAGCCCGGGTGGTCCGGTGCCCACACCTGTGCACCGGGTGCCAATTGTTGGAAAAAGGGGGTCCAGCCCGCCACACCACCGGCGCCATGCAAGAACAAAAGCGGGCGCCCTTGCCCACCTTGGCGCAGGTGCACTTTCACGCCAGAGACCTGGCAAAAACGGTTTTCTACATTCATCATCAAGTTTCCACAGGGGGGTTGTACGGAGACACGTTCAGGCACCAGGCCCTAGAAGACCCTAGAAGGCCCAAGCTTCATTCGGACGCGGCCTTGACCTTGGCGTCGCGCACCACCCGGCCCCAGCGCACCAAGTCGTTGCGCATGATCTCAGCGAGTGACTCGGGGGTGGCCACGGTGGGCTCGAAATTCATGCCGCGCAATTTGTCGCCAATCTCTGCGCTTTGCACCGCCGCAGCCAGCTCGTTGCTGAGCAACTGCACGATCTCCCGGGGCGTGCCCGCAGGCGCCAGAATGCCGAACCACGGGTAGGCATCAAAGGCCGGAAAGCCGGATTCCGCAATGGTGGGCAACTGCGGTTGGCTGGGCAAGCGCTGCAAGGACGCCGAGGCGAGCAAACGCACTTTGCCGTTTCTGGCGTGGGGCAGCGAATTGCTGATCATGTTGAAAAAGATGGGCACCTGGCCCGAGACCGCATCGGCCAAAGCGGGAGAGCAGCCGCGGTAGGGCACATGGACCATGTCGATGCGCGCCGACAAATTCAGCAATTCACCGGCCAAATGCAAGGGCGTGCCGTGTCCACAGGAAGAAAAACTGTATTTGCCGGGGTTGGCCCGCACCAAGGCGATCAACTCGCCAATGGTGTTGGCGGGCACCGACGGGTTCACGCCCACCACAATGGAGGTGCGCCCAATCAAACCAATGGGTGCAAAGTCTTTCATCACGTCGTAATTGGAGGCCCCTGCAAAACTCGCCCCCACGGTGAGTTGGTCATTGGTCACCAGCAAGGTGTAGCCATTGGCCGCGGACTTGGCCACGAAATCGGCGGCCACACTGCCCCCGCCGCCGCCTTTGTTTTCCACCACAAAGGCTTGGCCCAAGCGCTCGCTCAAACGCTGGGCCATCATCCGCCCCAAGATGTCTGTGCCCCCGCCCGGCGCAGCCGCCACCACCAATCGAACCGCACGGTTGGGATAGGCCGTTTGCGCGTGTGCAGCGCTGAGCAAGCAGCTCGCCAACAGAGCGAGAAGCCATTGAGGAGAAAACCATAATTTCACAGCAGCCCCCGTCGTTTGAATTGTCTCAATTTATCACCCACAGCCTGTGCTCGGCAGTCGGGCTAACCCCTGTCGCGCAGGTGGCTGCAGTGGCGGTGGGACGCACCAAAACTAGGGGACCAAGCCGAATCAACTCGGCCACATCGACATGGTGGCCGAGGTCTTTGTGGCCTTGCCGTGTGGCTCAAGCAGGCGAAACGGGCCGTTCTGTCCGCGCAGCGCGCCTGGAACGAAACACGGCCAAACGCCACCGGCATGGTCTTTTTCCAGGGGTCAGCGAGCCGACCCCAGCCATTGACACCGTCGGGCTGTTTGAGCCGCGACAGCCACCTCCTTCAATGGCGCAGCACCCCGCTGACCGGCAGGCGCGGATCGTCGTTGAGGCGGCCCGTGAAGCGCGAGCCCTGCACCTGGCCGCTCAGGCTGTATTTCTTGTTGGCGTGGGTGAATTCAAGGCTCATCTGCGTGCCGGCAATCACGCCGTCGTCGATGCGCGCCACCCGTTTGCCATCGAAGTCGATATCGGCATTGAAAAACTGCTTTTTCTGACTGACTTGCAGAGTCACCGCCCTGGCATCGGGGATGCCACTGAGGTCCCAGCGGCCTTGGACAGGGGCCGGCACAGTCCAGAAAAAGGCCACATCCCCCGAGGCGCTCTTAAGTACCTGATCGGGAATCCAGGACTCGATGCCGAAGGTGTTGGAAACCACCCGGGTGCCCGGGCGCATCTTGAGCAGCTTGGGCATCAGTCGGGCGTTGATGCCCTCGCCCATGTAAAGCGTGACCACCGTTGCCTCAGAAAAATCCTCGACGAACACATCGCCCTGCTTGAAGCTGACCTGCCCCTGCTGCAGGCCGGCGCGCTGGGCATTTCTTTGCGCCAGCGCCACCAAATTGCCGTTGTACTCGATGCCCACCGCGCGCGCGCCGTACTTCTTGGCTGCCTCGATAGGGATCACGCCGTCGCCCGAGCCGAGGTCATAGACGATGTCGCTGGGCTGCACCTGGGCCGCATCGAGCATTTTGTGGACGATGTCGAGCTTGGAAGGAACCCAAATGATGTCCTTGCCCACCGTGGCCATGCGCAGCTTGAGCTGCTCGTCGCCATAGTTGGTGGCCGCGCAGCCGCCCAGCGCAAGCGCTGCAGCGAGCAACAGGATTTGAAGAGGCAATGTTTTTTTCATGACAGGTAGGAAGCTGCGCTGTCAAAGTCAGTTGAATGGGCGGGACAGGCGCAGGCGTCAAAGCGCCGACATGGTAGCCAAAAGCCAGCAACCCCAGAGCGAGGCCGTTCAATCTCGCCTGTTCGTGCTAACCGCACGGTTGGGATTGGCCGTTTGCGCTTGCACAGCGCTCAGCCAGCAACCCGCCAACAGGGCGAGAAGCCATTGAGGAGAAAACCATAATTTCACAGCAGCCCTTGTCGCGCAAGTGGCAGCAGTGACGGTGGCGGACTTGAAAACCTGGCAGTCGAGCTGGCGCACCGCGTATCTCGGGCAGCCAAGCAGCCCTGCACTTTGAGGTCTGTAGAACGCCAAATGATTTGGCCAGCACCCAAATTTTGGTGGCTTTCATTGACTGCATCGGCCAGTTGCACCTTGCGCAGGGCATCGCGCAAAGTCTCATTGATCGGCCTCTGATAGCCACGCCCACCGGCACGCGCCTTCTAGGCCTGCAACACAGCATCACCAATGTTGATGGTGATGCGCGTCTTGCCGATAGAAAAATCTGGCAGCACATCAGTCAGCAGACGCAACTGTGCGCCTGCAAGCAGGTTAACGCTGTGCTGTCGTCATCGGACGCATTGGCTTTTGGGGCTGCGTCCACCGCCGCCCCATCAATGGCTGGCGCAGCTTCAAAGGCTTAGAGCTTCCAATTTTTTGCGTTCACGGTCGTTGGCCTTTTTGAAAGAAATAATGCGCGTCACCTCGGGCGCAGGGCAGCAATAAACCACCACCATACAGCGCCCTTCAATGGTGTTGGAGCCCACAAAGCGGCGCGAGAGGTTGGCCTTGAGGGTGTTTTCACGCACCCGCATCGCCGCGTTACACATGACCCGAGCGGCGAGCAATGGCAGTGGCCTGTCGCGCACATTGATCGCCTCGCTGGGCAGGCTGGGACAGTCCGAGGATGTCGCGCATGTCAGGACGCCTTCGCGCACCCGCAAATGCCCTAGGGCGTTGCCTTCGGGCGAAGCTGGAGCGAAAAGTACAGACCTCAGGCGCCCTGTTGAGGCATGGCGTGGGCGACGGGGTAGCATCAGAGCCCACGGCATGAACCCCCAGGAGGTGGACGCAGATGGAGAGTCGGGATTTCGTTCAATCGCTCGAGCGCGGGCTGGCGATCCTTCAGGCCTTTGACATCAACCATACGGTGATGACCCTGACCGAGGCCGCAGCGCGCACCGGCATGACCCGGGCCGCAGCGCGCCGCTTCTTGCTGACGCTGGTGGAATTGAAATTTGTGGGCACCGATGGCAAGCGATTCTGGCTGCGTCCTTCGGTGCTCAATATTGGTCACGCCTACCTGACCGGCCAGCCTTGGTGGCATGTGGCCCAGCCCATCGTTGAGGAGTTGGCGCGCAGCACCAACGAGTCCTGCAGCGTCTGCGTGCTCGATGGCACCGACACGGTCTATGTCTGCAGGGCGGCGATCAGCCGCATCGTCTCTTCCAACCTCACCATCGGCTCGCGCATCCCGGCCTATTGTTCGGCCATGGGGCGAGCCTTGCTGGCTCAGTTGCCGCCGGTGCATGCCAAAAGCCTGATCGATGAAAGCCCCATCCAGAAGCTCACCCCGCTGACCGTGACCAGTCGGCGCAAGCTGATGGAGACCGTGGAGAAGGTCCGCCAGCAAGGCTTTAGCCTGCTGGACCAGGAACTCGACTTGGGCCTGCGCGCCTTGGCGGTGCCGATCAAGCTGCCCTCGGACAACGTGGTGGCCGCGCTGGGCATCAGCGTGCATGCCAACCGCGTCTCCAATGAGGCCTTGATGCAGAACTTTCTGCCGGCCATGCTCGAACGCGCGCGCCAGATCTCAAAGAGCCTGCAGGAGATGCAGCGCTCGCAGGTCTCGCGCGCTATCCAGACCGATTCATAAAAAGCACAGGCCTGAGATGGCTTGACTTTTTTGCGCTGCGCTTGAGCGACACGCGTGTGCTTGACCTGCGTTTGAGCCTGGTTTCATAATGTTCGTGATACGCACACATCGTGCGTATAGCGCACAAAAAACCATCCCACCCAAAAGGAGACGTCATGAAAACCTTGAAGCTGACGCGTCGGCTGGCCACGCTCGCAGCCCTGTTGTCGCTGGCGGCGCCGCAGGCCTGGGGCCAGGAGTTCCCGAACAAACCGATTCGCATGATCGTCGAGTACCCGGCGGGCACGGGTGGCGACGCCTTTTTGCGCGCGCTGGCCAGCGGCATGTCCAAGGACCTGGGTCAGCAGGTGGTGATCGACAACCGCGCTGGCGGGGGCGGCATCATTGCCGCCGAGGCCGTGGCGCGCTCGGCCCCCGACGGCTACACCGTGCTGGCGGCGTCCTCCAGCCCGCTGCTGATCCGGCCTTATGTCACCAAGGGCCAGTCGGTGGACGTGTTCAAGGACCTGTCGCCGGTGAGCCTGGTCTACAACGCCTCCAGCCTGATTCTGGTTCACAAGTCCTTCCCCGCGACCTCGTTGGGCGAACTTTTGGCCTATGCCAAGGCCAACCCGGGCAAGGTCTCGTATGCGACCTCGGGCATCGGAACCACTTACCACTTTCTTGGCGAGGCGATTCACCAGGTCACCGGCATCAACATGGTGCACGTGCCCTACCGGGGCGGCGCAGGATCGATGCAGGCGGTGATGAGCGGCGAGGTGCCCGTGGCCATGGGCTTTTCGGGCAGTGCGGTCGCCGCCGTTAATTCGGGCAACGTGAGAGTGATTGCCCTGGTCGAGGGCAAGCGCTTCATGGGTCTGACCAACCTGCCCGACATCACGCAGGTGCTCCCGGGTTTTGAGGCCCCGCCCACCTGGACCGGCCTGTTCTTCCCAGCCAACACGCCAGCGGCCCTGGCGCGCCGCCTGCAGACTTCAGTGGCGAAGGTGATTGCCGCGCCCGACTTCCCGTCCTTCGAGGGTGTCGAGTTGGTGGGCAGCACCGGCGAGCAGTTCGCCTCCATGCTCAAGGCGCAATACAACCTGATGGGCCGGCTGGCCAAGATGGCCAACATCAAGCCTGAGTGAGCCCGGTGATGACCGAACCCGCGGCCCCGGTCCAGGGCCTGACCTTTCGCCTGACCCAGCGGCTGGACGCAGTCGAGGTCCTGCCCAAGGCCGTGCGCCAGCATGTCTGCGACACGCTGCTCAACGTCATGGGCTGCGCGGTCGCCGGTGCCCGGCACAGCGCCATGGGCATGGCCAGGCGCGCACTGGTGCAGGTTTCGGGGGCGGGCAGCGCCACGGTGATCGGACACGCCAGCGGGGTGGAGCCGCACCAAGCCGCCTTGCTCAATGCCATGGCAGCTGCCGTCCATTCCTACGACGACACCCATGCCGACACCCTGGTGCATCCGGGCGGGCCGGTGGCGTTTGCGCTGTTGGCGCTGGCGCAGGTGCGCCCCCTGCGCGGCGACGAATTTTTGCTGGCGTATGCCCTGGGTGTCGAGCTGGCCTGTCGTCTGAGCAAGGCCCTGGCCTGTCCGCCGGCGGTCCATGCGCCGGGCTGGATCCAGAACGGCGTGGTCACCGGGGCCGGTGCGGCGCTGGCCACGGCCAAGGCGCTCAGGCTGGGCCCCGCCGGCATGGCCCAGGCCGTGGGCATTGCGCTGACCGGCGCCGCTGGGGTGCGGGCGCTGTCCAAGGGCATGTGCTTTAGCCTCATGTCCGGTCAATCGGCCGAGGCCGGCTTGCGCGCCGCGCTCCTGGCCGAACAGGGCTTTGGCTCGGCCGCCGATGTGCTCGAAGCCGAGGAAGGGGTTCTGGCCATGTATTCC
This sequence comes from Comamonadaceae bacterium, assembly GCA_947460165.1. Classification (GTDB taxonomy): domain Bacteria; phylum Pseudomonadota; class Gammaproteobacteria; order Burkholderiales; family Burkholderiaceae_C; genus Polaromonas. Next base: position 13,073 of record CANHKH010000012.1, on the reverse strand, counting down.
ATGAAGCCCCATCCGGGCCACCTGGTCGCCGACCTGGGCACGCGCTATGAGTTGATGGACAACCTGTGCAAGCCTTATCCCTGCGGCGTCGTCCTGCACCCGGCGATCGACGCCTGTCTGGCGCTGGTCGCCCAAGAGGTGCGGCCGGCGCAGATTCAAACGCTGCGCCTGACCCTTGCGCCGGCCTCGGCCCGCCTGGGCAACCACCCGCATCCGAGCACGCCCGAGCAGGCCAACATGAGCCTGCAGCACTGGGCCGCCCTGAGCCTGCTGGACGGGCAGGCCGGCCTGGCCCAGACCGAACCGCGGCGGCTGGCGGACCCGCAGCTCGCCGAGCTTCGCCATCGCGTGGCGCTGGCGGCCGACCCTGGCCTGGCCCGGGAGTCTGCCCGCCTGGAGGTGGCCCTGCATGACGGCCAGGTGCTGGCGCTGAACGTTGCGCATTGCCGCGGAAGCAGAGGCCGGCCCATGACGCACGAAGAAGTACTCCACAAATTCAAGACCCAATGCGAAAGCGCCCTGGCGCCAGCCGACACCGAGCGCCTGCGCCAGGCCTGCCTGGGCCTGGACGGCCTCGGTGACGTGGCCGAGCTCGTCGCACATGCGGGCCGCGCCTGGCAGCATTGAGCCGACACGATCCCAACCCAACACCATGAAAGACCTCTGATGCAAGACAGCCCCCGCAGCGCGGACCCCGGGTCCGCCCCGGTTGAATATTTCCCGCCCGACCGCCCCTGGGAGGAGCACGAGGGCCACCTGCACCTGGTGGGCATGCGCTGCAGCGCCTGCGGCACCTGCGCGTTTCCGGCGCGCGAGCTGTGCTCGCTCTGCGGCGCCACCGAAGGCCTGACCCGACAGCGCCTAGCGCCCCGCGGCCGGCTCTACACCTTCAGCGAGGTCCATGCGGGACCCAAGGAATTTCCCTCGCCCTACGTGATCGGCTTTGTCGACCTGGAAGACGGCGTGCGGGTGGTGGCCAGGCTGCAAGGCAGCGCGGCCAGCCTGTCCCCTGACCAATGGGTAGAAGTGACGACCGGCACGGTGCGCGTGCGTGTCAACGGCACACAGGTGGTGAGCTACCAATTCAGGGGCGCGCTAGCATGAGCATCGAATCCTTCATCGCCGGTGTCGGCATGACGCCTTTTGCGCGCATGAAACACCGCAGCTTCGAGTCCATCGGCCAGGAAGCCGTGCGAAAGGCCCTGGAAGACGCAGGCCTGGAGCGTTCGGCCGTGGACGAGGTGTTTTGTGGCAGTGCCCTGACCGGGCGCAGCATGGGCCAGCGCGTGCTGCGCGACATGGGGATGACCGGCATTCCCATCACCAATGTGGAAAACGCCTGCTCCAGCAGCTCCACCGCCTTGCGCGAGGCCTGCACCGCAATCGCGGCTGGTCGTTGCGAGACGGCGCTGGTGCTGGGCATTGACCAGCTCTCGCGCCTGGGCGGCGGCACCATTCCGCAGGTCGAATCCGACTTCGACCCGAACCTGGGCATGGTCATGCCGGCGCTTTACGCCATGCGGGCCAGGCGCTACCTGCACGAGCGCGGTGCCACCCCGCGGCACCTGGCGCAGGTGGCGGTCAAGGCCCACGCGGCAGGCAAGCTCAATCCCTATGCCCAGTACCGCAACGAAGTGACGCTGGAGGAGGTGCTGCAGTCGCGCATGGTGGCCGACCCGCTGACCCTGCTGATGTGCTGCCCCACCGGCGACGGTGCAGCAGCAGCCATCGTGACCACCCGCGCGCGTGCCGCCCAGACTGGCAAGCGCCTGGTTCGCGTGGCCGCCAGCGCGCTGCAGTCGGGCGCGTACAAGACCGGCTTTCGCGACATGGTGCACAGCGAGTTGACCGAGCGCACCGCCCGGCTGGCCTACCAAGCCGCTGGCCTGGGCCCGAACGATGTGGACGTGATCGAGCTGCACGACGCCTTTGCCAGTGCAGAACTCATGTACTACGAGTCCCTGGGCCTGTGCGAGCCGGGCGCTGCCGTGGCCTTGCTTGAAAGCGGCAAGACCAGCCTGGGCGGCTCCCAGGTGGTCAACCCCAGCGGGGGCCTCTTGTGCCGGGGCCACCCGGTGGGCGCCACCGGCATTGCCCAGATCTGCGAAGCCGTCTGGCAGCTGCGGGGCCAGGCACAAGATCGACAAGTGCAGGGCGCGCGCGTGGCCCTGACGCATTGCACTGGCGGCGGCGTGGCCGGACTGGATCATGGCTCCTGTGCCATCAACATTTTGGTGGCCGCATGAACAACACATCCCCCCGCAGCGGACCGCTGGCGCACCTGACGGTGCTTGACATCACCCAATTCCTGGCCGGCCCCTACGGCACCCAGATCCTGGGCGACCTGGGTGCGCGCGTCATCAAGGTCGAGGCGCCCGAGGGCGACATCACCCGATCGACGCCACCGCACTTCCTGCAAGGCGAGAGCGCCTACTACCTGAGCGTCAACCGCAACAAGGAAAGCATCGTCCTGAACCTCAAGGACAAGGAAGGCCAAGCGCTGTTCCTCGAGTTGGTCCGCAAGGCCGACATCGTTTATGAGAACTACAGGCCCGGGGTGCTCAAACGCCTGGGCATCGACTACGACACGCTGAGCAAGGTCAATCCACGCTTGGTGATGTGCTCGCTCAGCGGCTACGGCCAGGACGGCCCCTACCGCGACCGCGCGGCCTACGACATCATCGTGCAAGCGCTCTCGGGTGGCATGAGCATGACCGGCGAAGAAGGCGGTAAGCCGGTCAGAGCCGGCATTCCACTGGGCGACCTGGCCGCAGGCATGTTTGGCGTGATCGCGGCCCTCTCGGGTATGGCTCATGTCAGCGCCACCGGCGAAGGCCGGCACTTTGACGTGTCCATGCTCGACTGCCAGATGTCAATGTTGACCTACCAGGCCGCCTACTGCCTGATGTCGGGCGAGGTGCCCGGCCTGCAAGGCCGGGGCCACCGCTCGCTCACCACCTACCGCGCTTATCTGTGCGGCGACGGCATCGAGGTCGTCGTGGCCGCCAACAGCGACAAGATGTGGAGGGGCCTGTGCGAGGTGCTGGGTCACCCGGAGCTGCCCGGCGACGAGCGCTTCAAGGAGCGCACGAGCCGGCTGCGCTATCGCAAGGACCTCGACCAGATACTGGAGGCGGCCTTTTTGCGTGTCGACTCCGCGCAGGTGCTGGTCGCCCTGGAAGCGGCCGAAGTGCCTGCCGCGCCCATCAACACCGTGGACCGCGCCCTGGCCGATCCGCAGGTCGCGCACCGAGACATGGTGATCGACCTGACGCATGCGTCCGGCGAGCACCTGCGCGTGGTCGGCAACCCGGTGAAAATGCGCGGTCAGGACGCGCCTGACAACCGGCGCTTTCCGCCGCACCTCGGGGCCGACACATCTCAGGTGTTTCAGGAATTGCTGGGCCTGGGCAGCGAAGAACTCGCGGCCCTCAAGGCCCGCGGGGTGGTGGCGGGTCCATGAATCAAGGAGCACCAGGCATGGCGCAAGAACTGAACACCGGCTATGTCTACGCAGGCGTTACGCGCTGGCTGGCCGGCACACAAAACGGTTTCTTTCGTTTGGCGCATGGCCAAGCACGCTGGCAGTGCATGAGCCTCGGCCTGCCGGCCGATGTGTTCGTCATGTGCATCACGGTGCACCCGGTGCACCGGGCCACGGTCTACATCGGCACTCAGTTTGGCGTGTTCCGCAGCCAAGACCACGGCAGCAGCTGGACGCAGCTGCCGCTGGCGCCGGGCCCGGTGCAGGTCTGGTCGCTCACGGTCCACCCCACGCGTCCAGACACGCTGTGGGCCGGCACCTCACCCCTGGGCATGTACCGCAGCGACGACGCAGGTCAGAGCTGGCAGCTGCTGAGCGGCGCGTGTCTGCCCAACCGGCTTGACATGGGCAGCTTTCGAAACCGCGTCATGCGCATTACCGTCGATCACCACGATCCCCAGGCCCTGTGCGCGGTGATGGAGGTCAACGGCGCGATGCGCAGCCGCGACGGCGGCCAGACCTGGCAGGACGGCAGCGACAGCTTGGTGCGCCTGGCCGACGATCCTCGCCTGCGCAGCCACATCATCACCGAGTTCGACGCCGAAGGCATGCTGGACATGCACGCGGTGTGCAGCACACCCGCCGCGCCCAACCATGTGTTTGCCGCCTGCCGCATGGGCATCTTTCGCAGCGCCGATGGCGGTCTGAACTGGGAAGACCTGCGCGTTGACCGCTTCTCGCCGCTCAGCTATGCGCGCGACATCCGGCCCTGCCCGCACGATCCCCAGGTGCTCTACGCCACGCTCAATGTCTCATCCAGTGGCCCGACGGGCACGATTTGGCGCAGTGCCGACCTGGGCCAGAGCTGGTCCCGCTTTGACCACGGCATCAGCCCCAGCAGCACCTTGATGGCCCTGGCCATCGATCCACGCGACTCGCAGGTGGTGCATGTCGCCAGCCGAGTGGGCCAGGTGTTCGGCACCCACGACGGCGGCCGCAGCTGGCAGGCCTTGCCCTTGCCGCAAGGCTGCCTGGGCACCTACGCCCTGGCCGGCGGTTGACAACACTGTTCTTAAAGAAGCATCCATGCACGCATCGACCCAAGGCATCACCCTGGCCCAGGCCAACCAGATCATCCAGACGGCCTTGGCGCTGGCGCGCGAGCGCCAGCTGCTGCCGCTGACCTGTTGCGTGGTCGACCGCGGCGGCCACCTGGTGGCCGCCCAGCGAGAGGACGCAAGCAGCACCCTGCGCTTTGAGATCGCCTTTGGCAAGGCCTGGAGCTGCATGGCCCTGGGCCACTCCACGCGCTTCATGGAGGAGGTCATGGCCCGCAACCGACCGCACTTCCTGGACGCCTTGCCCGCGGCATCGGCAGGCAAGTTCGTGCCCTGCATAGGCGGGGTGATGATCCGCAGCCCCGAGGGCGAGTTGCTTGGGGCCGTGGGCATCACCGGCGACAGCGCCGACAACGATGAGGCCGTCGGCATTCAGGCCATTGAACGCTGCGGCCTGCTGGCCGACCTGAGCTGATGGACGCGGTGCCGGGCCCGGACTCCCGCTTTCGGGTGGCCTGTGTGCAACTGAGCCCGGGCGAGGACCTGCAGACCAACACCACGGAGGCCCTGTCACGGGTGGACGAGGCGGTTGAGCTAGGCGCGCAGCTGGTGCTGCTGCCCGAATACGCCGGCCTGCTCCATGCCAGCGGCCGCGTCATGCAGGCCGGCGCCGTGCCTGAGGATGCGCACCCGCTGGTCGCTGCTCTGCGCGAGCGTGCGTGCGCCTCAGGCGTGTGGATCCTGCTCGGCTCGGTGACCGTGCCCGCCGGCGAAGGCCGCATGGCCAACCGCAGCCTGTTGATCAGCGACAGCGGCGAGGTGGTCAGCCGCTACGACAAAATCCACATGTTCGACGCCATCCTGCCCTCGGGCCGGGAGATCCGTGAATCCTCGCTCTACCAGAGAGGATCGCAGGCCGTCCTGGCCCGCACGCCCTGGGGCGCGCTGGGTCTGTCGATCTGCTACGACCTGCGCTTTGCCTACCTTTACCGCGCCCTGGCCGAGGCCGGCGCCTGCTTTCTGGCCGTGCCCTCGGCATTCACCGCAGCCACCGGTCCACTGCACTGGGAGGTGCTGCTGCGGGCCCGCGCCATCGAGACGGGTTGCTATGTGTTCGCGCCGGCCACCTGCGGCACCCATCCAGGAGGCCATGCCACGCATGGGCATTCGCTGATCATCGATCCGCTGGGGAAAGTGCTGGCCAATGGCAAGGACGCACCGGGCGTGTGCTGGGCCGATGTGGACCTGGCCCAGGTGGCGCAGGCCCGGCAGATGCTGCCCTGCCTGGAGCACACCCGCCGCATTGAGTTGCGCTGCGACCCGGCCTGACGGGCGGCCGTCTCAGACCCGCCAGCGGGTGCCGGCGTCCACGTCGATCACGCTGCCCGAGATATAGCTGGCCTGGGGCGAGGCCAGGAACCAGGCGCAGGCGGCAATTTCCTCGGCCTTGGCCATGCGCTTGAAGGGCAGATTGGCCAGGGCCGCCTTGTAGGCGTCGCTGCCGGTGCCGGTGCGCAAGTCTTCGGTGCGCGGCGTCTCGGTCATGCCCGGGTTGATGCCTACCACGCGCACGTTCCAGTCCACCGATTGCGCGCCCAGGGACTGGGTGAACGCCATCAGCGCGGCGTTGGCCGTGGTGGTGAGGATGGTCTTGGCATTGAGCTTGACGCCCGAGATGCCTATGATTTGAATGATCACCCCGCCACCGGCGTCCTTCATGCACTCGCAGGCCACGCGGCTGGACTCGATGGCCCCAAACACCTTGGCCGACCACGATCCTTGCCAGTCCTCAGGGGAGGTCTCGAGCAGGGACTTGCGCGGAATGCTTCCCGCGGCGTTGATCAGCACGTCGATGCGGGGCAGAGCGGCAAAAGTCGCCTTGATCGATCCGAGTCGGCCCAGGTCGCAGACCTGCACCTGCACCGGCTGGCCAGTCTGCTGCGAGATGGCCTGGGCCGCCTGTGCCAGCCGGTCCAGGTTGCGACCGAGCAGGTAGACAGCGCAGCCTTCCTGGGAAAACCGGTGTGCGATGGCGCGGCCAATGCCGCCAGTACCGCCCAAAACCACGATGTTGCGCTTGTCCATGGGTGCGAGGGGATGAATTCAAGACAGGGCCGCAGCGGCTGGCGCGTGCGACCCAAGACAGAAAGTGGCCATGGGCCATGGCAAGTGTGCCCGTGCGGTGCTCAAGTGTCAAACGAACAGAAAATCCAAGCGCATGAGGAAGATCATGGCCCAGGTTTTGGGCACCCCAGGCCAAGCGGCCAGCGCTTTCTGGGCACTTGTTCATTGTTTTGCCGATGTCCACCGCATAGGCGCCCATCTCAATGGCCAAAGCGACTTCGCCAATCAGGTCGCCTTCATTTGGGGCCGACGATGGCAATGCCTTAAATCTAGCCGTGGACCCACTCAAGAAGAAACGTCGAGAGCTTCCTTGTTCAAGACCACTCATAAACGATAGCGATGAATTCACCGGAATTTTCAGTTTCACTACCGGACGCGGGCCCCCTAAAGTGGGCAGCTTCATGGGAGGAAAAACATGCGTATCGTCATCGTTGGCGCCGGCATAGGTGGTCTGACAGCCGCCTTGGCGCTGATCAAGCAGGGGTTTGATGTCGAAGTGCTGGAGCAAGCCAAACAATTGGGTGAAGTCGGTGCGGGGCTGCAGATCAGCCCGAATGGCAATCGAGTCCTGGCCTGGCTCGGTCTGGAGGAGGCCGTTGCGCGCATCGCCTCGGAGCCTGCGGGCAAGAAAGTGCGCCTGTGGAACACAGGCCAGACCTGGAACCTGTTTGACTTGGGTGCGACCTCGCGAGAACGCTATGGATTTCCTTACCTGACGGTCCACCGGGCTGACCTGCACCGCGTCCTGGTCAACCGCCTCCAGAGCCTGCGGCCCTCAGCGATCAAAATGGGGGTTCGCATTGATCACATCGAACAGCACGGTGACCAAGTCGTGATCCGCAGCGCAGGCAAGGACTTGGCAGTGGCTGACGTCGTCATCGGTGCCGACGGGGTCCATTCGCAAGTGCGGCAGTCCCTCATCGGGTCTGATGAACCGAAATTCTCAGGGATCATCGCCTGGCGCGGTATTGTCCAAGCGTCTGATCTGCCTGCGCACATGCGCCAACCCTACGGTTACAACTGGGTAGGCCCTGGCGCGCATGTGATTCAGTACCCATTGCGTGGTGGCGAACTGGTGAACTTCGTAGGCGCCGTCGAACAGCAAGGCTGGGAAGTTGAATCCTGGTCCACGGTGGGAAGCGTTCAAGCGTGCCTGGCCGACTTCAAGGGGTGGCACGAAGACGTGCACACCCTGATCGGCTCCTTGCAGACGCCCTACAAGTGGGCCTTGATGGTGCGAGACACCTTGACCCGCTGGGCCTTCGGTAGAGTGGCGCTTTTGGGTGACGCATGCCATCCGACCCTGCCATTTTTGGCTCAGGGCGCTGTGATGGCCCTCGAAGATGGCCTGGTGTTGGCGCGCTGCTTGGCGCAATGGCGGGATCAGCCCGAAGTGGGTTTGCAGCGCTACGAAGCGGCCCGCATCGAGCGTACCAGTCGCATCGTTAACGGATCGGCGGCCAACGCCAAGCGGTTTCATAATCCTCTGCTGGGACATGCCGAAGGCGCTGCTCAATATGTGGACGAGCAATGGAGTGAGCAAAGCGTCAAGGACCGCTACGAATGGCTGTTCGAATACCAAGCTGACAAGGTGGACCTGTGAGCACGCAACTTGAGAACCCAGCCCTGGGGCTGCATCATTTCGCCTGGCGCTGCCGGGATGCCGAAGAAACACGCCGCTTTTACGAAGACCTGCTGGGGCTGCCACTGGTCCATCTGATTGCGCTGGACCATGTCCCCAGCACCGGGGAGTTTTGCCCTTATGTGCACATCTTCTTCGAAATGGCCGATGGCTCATGCATTGCCTTTTTTGACCTGGGCGACGGAAAACGAGCCGACCCTTCCCCCAACACCCCAGAATGGGTGATCCACATCGCCATGCGCATGGACTCGCTCAGTCAATTGCAGTCCATGCGCGACAAGCTCACAGCCCACGGGCACCAGGTGATCGGCCCTGTCGACCACGGCATGTGCCAATCCATCTATTTCTTCGACCCCAATGGTCTGCGCCTGGAATTTGCCGTCCCCACGCTGACCAGTCAAGAGGCCCAGGCACATCGCCAGTCCGCACGCGCCGCCTTGAATGCCTGGACAGCGCGCAGCAAGGCAAGCCCACAGGAAACACCCACATGATGGAACTCAACGCCACGCACGATGCGATGCGCCGCAGTTGGCTGGCGTCGGCCAATGCGCCGGGCACCGACTTTCCCATTCAGAACCTGCCCTTGGGCATGTTCACGCTGGGCACCGATGCGACGTCCATGCCTCCACGACCGGGTGTGGCCATCGGCGCCCACGTGGTCGATCTTTGCGGCCTGGACGACGCGGGCCTGCTCTCGGGAGACGCCGCACGTGCAGTGCGTGCAGTGCTGCCCAACGACTGCGGCCTGAACATGATGATGGCCTTGGGCAACGGAGTTGCATCGGCGCTGCGGGCGCAGCTGTCAGATCTGCTGCGCGAAGGTGGCCCGCAAGGACTGCGCGAAAGAGCGCAGACGCTGCTGCATGCCCAAGCGGACGTGCACATGCATCTTCCCTGCCGCATCGACAACTACACCGACTTCCTCACCTCGCACGCGCACACGGCCAGGCATGGCCGCTTCAAGGGGCTGGCCGATCCTGTCCCGCCGGTCTTTCACTCACTGCCCGTGGCCTACCACGGGCGGGCATCCTCCATCCGCGTCTCTGGAACGGGGGTGCGCCGACCCAACGGTCAATGGAAGGCGGCCGACGGCAGCATTGTTTTTGGTGCGGTGGAGGCCATGGACTTCGAACTGGAATTGGCGGCCGTCATAGGCAGCGGCACCGCACTGGCTGAACCGATTGCGCTGGATCAAGCCGCCGATCACATCTTTGGCTATGTGCTGCTCAACGATTGGTCGGCCAAGTCGGTTCAGTGGTGGGAACAGATGCTCGGGCCCTTCTTGGGGAAAAGCTTCATGAGCAGCATTTCTCCCTGGATCGTCACCGCGGAGGCCCTGGCGCCTTTTGCCAGGCCTGCGCCTGCACGTCGCCCAGAAGCGCCTCCTCTTTTGCCCTACCTTGAGAGCCACCAAGACCAAGCGTTCGGAGGCATGAACATCACCCTGGAGTCTTGGCTGTCCACGGCCAAGATGCGCACTGCGGGCAAAGGCCCCACCCGCCTGGTCTCCACACCGCTGTCCAACCTGAGCTGGACCTTCGGCCAAATGCTCGCGCACCACACCTCCAACGGCTGCAATCTGTGCACCGGCGATCTGCTGGGCAGCGGGACCGTCTCTGGCGAGAGCGAGGATGAGCGAGCCTGCCTGACCGAAATCACCAGCGCTGGCCGCGAGCCCTTGCGCTTGCCCGATGGTGACGAGCGGTACTGGTTGAAAGATGGAGATGAAGTGACCCTCAAGGCCCGCGCCGGCTCGCCAGGGCGCATCCCCATCGGGTTCGGCGCATGTGCGGGCGAAGTGCTGCCTGCGCTGCCCTACCCCCTGCCCAAGGGATAGGCAAGAACAGGTCATCGCAGGCGAGTCTATGATCTTGCCCAGTGAACCTGAACATCAATCTAAGACAGCTCAAGGCCTTTCTTGGGGTTGCGCAAACTTGTAATTTCACGCGCGCGGCTCAAGCCCTTCATCTGAGCCAGGCCGCCCTGTCCGCCAGCATCCGGGAGCTGGAGGGGCAACTGCGTTGCCGTCTCTTTCAACGGACCACCAGAAGCGTGGAGCTGACAGTGGCCGGACGAGAATTCCTGCACGTGGCAGAGCGGGTGGTGCAGATGCTGCACGACAGCGCCAGTCAATTGCAGCAACTAGAAACCAGTGGGCTGTCCAGACTGAGGCTCGGATTTACCCCCCTTCTGGCCGCGAACGTGGTGCCCGCGCTGTTTGAAACGTTCCAGCGCTTGTTCCCCATGGTGCAACTCGATCTGGTCGACGCCAGCCCTGCCGAATTGCTCGAGCAGGTGGAGACCGACAAGCTCGATGCTGCGTTCGGCGCGTTTGCACAAAAACGCTCAGGTCTTGTCCAAATTCAAGTTGCACCGGCCGCTCTCATGCTGGTGCACTCGGACCAGTTCTCGGCGATTGGCGAGCGGATCGGATGGCCAGAAGTCTTTGACTACCCGCTGATCGCCATGACTCAGCGCAGCCCCATCCAACAACTGATGGCAGCCAAAGCCAGGGAGTTGGGCGTTGAAATTCGCTCGCCCTTGGTGGTGAACCAGTTGGACACCGCGCTGGGCCTGGTGGAAAAAGGGTTTGGGGTCGCGGTGTTCCCCTCGTTCGCACAGGCCGCATGGCGGCGCTATCGCGTGCGCTCCAGCGAAATTTACCCGGCAGTGAGTGTGGGGTATTTTCGGCTCATGAAGTCAGGCAAGGAGGTCAGCCCGGCCTTGGAGGGATTGACCGAACTGCTCATGGACTGCATGCATGAACACAAGGCACCCAACGCAGCGTGATGCGCTGCGCCAAGTACGGGGTGCCCTGCCTTACTCCACTTTGAGACCCGCCTTGGCCACCGCGGCCGACCACTTGCGGCCATCGGCCTGAATCCGGTTGGCGAATTCTGCGGATGAACTGCCTTGCGGGTCAGCGCCCAGCTTTTTCAAGTTGCTGACGAGGTCGGCTTGCTTCAAGGCCTCCCGGATTTCAAGACTGAGTTTGTCGATGATGGCTGGGGGCGTACCGGCTGGCACCACAATGCCGCTCCAAAAATCACCCGTGACGTTGGTCAGCCCGGACTCTGCCAGGGTAGGCAGTTCGGGGGCAAAGACAGAACGTGATTCACTGAGCACTGCAATGGCTTTCAATCGGCCCGATTTCACAAAGGCCGCCGTGGTGCCGACCGCATCCACCACGAACTGCGTTTCACCACTGGCAACTGCACTGATGGCCGGCGCACCGCCTTTGTAAGGCACGTGCGTCGCCTTGAGACCCAAGGTATCGAGCAACAATTCGGCGGCCAGATGCCCCAAAGAGCCTTCGCCCGCGGAGGAATAATTCACCAATGCCGGGTTCTTCTTGACGTAATCCACAAACTCTTTCGCGTTTGAGATGGGAAGGCCACTGTTGACCACCAGGATTTGGGGCCCAAGAGCGACCAGGCTGACGGGTGTGAAGTCCTTGACGGGGTGGTATCCGAGCTTGCGGCTCAAGGCAGGGTTGACCGCCAAGGTGCTCGTGCTGCCATAAAACAGCGTGTAGCCGTCGGCAGGGGCACGCGCAGCCTCGGCTGCACCCAAAGATCCGCCTGCCCCGGGCTTGTTGTCAATCACCACCGGCTGCCCCAATTTTTCAGAGAGTTTTTGGGCCACGGCCCGTGCAGCAATGTCAGTGGGTCCTCCAGGGGGGAAAGGCACCACCAGCCGAACCGGCCGAGAGGGGTAGCGGCTGACGGCCTCCTGGGCCATGCTGTGCCCCATGGAGAACAAGAACAGCGAGGCAAGAAGCGCCCTTCTGATCCGCATCAAGCTACCGGTCAGGTCATTCACACAGAGGACGGTCATCAGGGAGTCTCCATTTTTTGTTGATCTGCCACACGCCATGGATCGGCCCGTCCATGAGAAAAGCTTCCATTAAACACAGAGAATGCAGAAATGTGAAATAAAAGGATCAACTGAATCCACAAGCAAAGTCAATCAATCGCAAAACGGCACCACGCTCGACATCCGCTGACTGGCGGATAGGAAATCCAAGCGCCCAAGGACGATAGGGTCCACGTTTTGGGCGTCACAGGCCGCCATGCGGGGTCTGCCTGAGTGCTGGTTCAGGTCCAGTGCCCCAAAATTTCCCGACGCTCCCATGCTCGGGCATTGGCAGGTGCTGCCTGCCTGCCTGCCGGCCAGCGGCAGTCATCCCACTGTGATGTCCCTCACCCACTGATGCGCTGATCGGCCTCGAAGTCTGGTAGCGCTTGGCAAGCCTCGTGCCAGTCCGGCAGCGCCATGGCCGATGAGCGCATCGAAGGGGCTGTGCCCCCGAACTGCTCGAAGCCTCTGAACTGCGCCTGACCGCAGGCGGCTGCTCGCCGCACAAACAAGTCATCGTGCAGCGCGTGCTGTCACCGGCAACAGAACCCACCATGCAGTTGCAGAGCACTTACCCTCGGCTTCGGCATGTCTGAACCCTGAGATCTGCGGCTCAGCCAAATCGACCCAAGCCCAACTCCATCAAGCCTGCATCACGGCGCAACAGGAACAACACATCCATTCCCATGCGCTGTGCCATCGCCAGGCCTTCGCCGGGGCCTGCCACCACCAAGGCCGTGGCCCAAGCATCGGCCTGCATGCAGCTGGGCGCCAGCACAGTGACCGATGCCACGCCATTGTTCACCGGCGCCCAGCGGCGCGGGTCCATGGTGTGCGCGAGGCGCGCCCCGCCAAGCTCAAGATAACGGCGGTAATCCCCCGAGGTGGCCACCGCCAGATCCTCCAG